>DATCTP010000169.1:0-6560 GCA_036567885.1 Anaerolineales bacterium
TTGACATTCTTTGCATATTCCGGTTTGATCTCGCAGAAAACATTTTTCGCAAGTTCGAGCGGATCAATGGTGATGTTGAAACGACCCGGGATGATCTCATCCGTGTTCAGGTTTTCTCCAAACTTCCAAGCTTTTCCCATAAGATTCTCCTATTACATTTATGCCATTGCGAGGAGCGTTCTTTGTGACGGAGCAATCTCCTGTAACTTGGGATTGCTTCGCTCCGCTCGCAATGACATGCTTATACTAAATATCCGCGCGGGTCGGTGATGCGACCATTCAGCGCGGTGGCGGCGGCAGTCGCGGGACTGGCGAGATAAATCTCGGACTGTGGACTGCCCATGCGTCCGATAAAGTTGCGGTTCATCGTGGTCAGCGCGCGTTCGCCCGCGGCGAGGATCCCGCCATGACGTCCGATGCACGCGCCGCAGCCGGTTGACGTTACGGTACAACCCGCGTCCATCAAAATTTCGATCAATCCGTTTTGCAGCGCCTTTCTATAAATCCGATCGCTGACCGGTGTAACGATCACGCGCGTGAACGGGTCAACTTTTTTCCCTTTGAGAATCTTCGCCACAATTTCAATATCTTCATAGCGCGCATTGGTGCAAGTGCCGATATAAACTTCGTGCACCTCGAGACCTTCCATTTCCGACAGCGGCCTGGCATTGTCCACATCCGGAGGGCAGGCAACCTGCGGAACAATGGTTGATACATTGATCTCGATCACGCGTTCATAACGCGGATTGACCGGCACAATTCGTTCAAACGGACCCTTGGCCGGAGTCTCGCTTTCGAGAAAGTTGATCGTCACCTCATCCGCCGCGATGAGTCCGCACTTCGCTCCAATTTCGGTGGACATGTTCGGGAAGACGATGCGTTCATGCACAGGCAGGTTATCAATATATTCGCCGCCGAATTCCACGGAGCGATATGTCCCACCGTCCATACCAAGCAAACCGGCAATATAAATCATCACATCCTTGGAATACACGCCGGGCTGCGCATCGCCGCACAGTTCGATACGAATCGTTTCGGGCACTTTGAACCAGCATTTACCCGTCACCCATGCCACGGCAATTTCGGTGGAACCAAAACCCGCGCCGAATGCGCCCATTGATCCGTAGGTATTCGAGTGCGAGTCCGCGCCGATAACGATCGAGCCGGGTGTGACATATCCCTCCTCGATCATCACCTGATGACAAACTCCCTGCTTGTATAAATGCGGAAGTCCCTGCTCCTTTACAAAGTCCAAAATCTTGCGGTGGTTTTCGGCAGCCAGCACATTCGGAGCCGGATAGGCATGATCGAAATGAAGAACGATCCGATTCTTGTCGCGGATCGGTTTGCCGATTTCCCGAAAGGCTTTGATCGCCAGCGGAGTCGTATTGTCGTGGCTCATGATGTAATCCACATCCAACAATACGATCTCTCCGGCTTTCACTTGCCTTCCGGCTTTTCTAGAAAAAATCTCTTCGACAAGTGTTCCCATAAATTTTCTCCTTATGATTAAGATTTTCCATTGCCATTAGCAGGATATTTCTTTAGCACCATGCGCGTCTCAGTACGCTTCACACCGGGCACCGTGCGGATTTCCTCGATCAAATTATTCAGCGCCATGACATTCTCCACGTTGACAAACGCGCTGACGTCATAATCGCCGGTGATCTCGTAGACATTACTCACATTGGCAAATCCACGAACGCGGCGAACCACAGACGACGTATAAACATGAGACTCGACTTCCACCATCACCATCGCGCTGATGTCATGCGGGATCACATCAATCACGCGTCCAGTCACCAATTCGGCAATCTCAATGATATCGGTGTCGAAGAGTTGCTTGCGCTGATCGCCAAGATTTTTGATGCGTGAGACGATCACGTCCAACTCGGATGCGCTGACTTCGATTCCATATTCGGTGAGCCGAGCTGATACCGCGCTCTTGCCCGTGTATTTGTCAATCACGATCTTGCGTTCACGCCCAAGTAAAGCCGGGTCAAATGGTTCGTAGGTGCGCGGGTCTTTGAGAATTCCGTTTGTGTGCACGCCGCTTTTATGGCTGAATGCGTTTAGTCCAGTGATCGGTTTATTTGGAGCGAGGAAAAATCCGGAGACTTTTTCGAGATAACCGGAGACATTCATCAACGGTTGAAGGTTGAATTTGGTCAGGCTTTCCAAATTATGAAATGCGACAATGGTTTCCGCCAGATCTGGAATGCCCGTACGCTCCCCCATTCCATTGACGGTTGTATGAATACAATCTGCACCGGCGCGAATCCCCGCCATTGCGTTCGCTAGCGCCAAACCATAATCATCGTGGCAATGCAAATCAATTTTGCATGGAAGCAAACGTTTCCGCAATTCACCGACGCGTTCATAAAAAATATGCGGCTGCATGATGCCCAATGTGTCTGCAAAACTAATTCGGTCAGCTCCGGCTTCGATGGCGGCATTGCACACGCGCACGAGAAACTCGAAGTCGGTGCGGGTGGCATCTTCAGGTGTATAACGAACTTTCAGATCGAGGCTGCGAGCATAGGCAATATGTTCACAGATGATTGCGACGGCTTCGTCATGAGTCTTATGCAGCTTCGCGTCGAGATGAATTTGAGAGGTGGCATAGAAGATGGCCACGCGATCCGCGCCGCAGGCTTTGGCGTGGTCAATGCCCGAGCGTGAAGCAATGGAATGGGCAACGATCTCCGCGTGAAGTCCGAGTGATGCGATACGTTCAATCGCCTTCGCCACGTTCGGTGAAACGGACGGGTCGCCCGCCTCGATCATGTCCACGCCGACTTGATCGAGCAGGCGCGCAATCTCGATCTTCTCGTCAATCGTGAAGTTGACATAAGGAGTCTGTTCGCCTTCACGCAAAGTGGTATCCAAAATTTCCATAATGAAATCTCCGATCAAAAAATTAAAATAAAAAACGCTTCCCATTGTCGGGGAGCGTTTTGGTTGCAAGCAAATAGATAGAATGAATGAAGGACTCTTAATCTAAGCTATTTTCTGTTTGACCGAAACAAGCCCAAACCCGACAACCGAAGTTGCAAGGTTGGGCATGCGCTTAGACCGGGCCTCCATCAAGATACTTGCTTTATCTCTGAACATATTGAGCGGTATTCTACTACGGTTGAAAGATGTGTCAATACTTTCAACGTTAAAGTTTGATAAGGAAATACTCCAAACAGTCATCAGGATTGCTTGAATCTATCGCGGCACTTGATACCATCTTTTCAGTCTTGACTTTAACCTGTTAAGTTTGCAAATATTTCAATCCTGAACCTGTATTGAAAATTACGATACGCTCGTCTGGCATCACCCAATGTTGTTTGATAAGTTTGATCAACGCGGCGAGCGTAGCAGCCCCTTCCGGCGAAGAAAAAATTCCTTCTTTTATACCCAGCTGATGCTGCGCGGCCGTGATCGATTCGTCGCTTACAGAAACGGCGATTCCCTGACTCTCATATAGATATTTAAGAATCAAGTGATCAGCAAAACTTTTGGGGACGCGCAAACCGGATGCAATGGTATGAGCATTCGTCCAAAAGTCACAGAACGCCGCGCCCTTTTCGAATGCCTTTGTGACTGGCGCACAACCCTCCGCTTGAACCGACACCAAACGCGGACGTTTGGTATTTTCCAACCAACCGAGTTCCTCAAGTTCCGCAAACGCCATCCACATTCCGACGAGACCCGTTCCTCCGCCAGTTGGATAAATAATTACATCCGGCAAAGTCCAGTCGAACGCCTCCGCCAATTCATACCCCATGATCTTCTTGCCCTCGACTCGATACGGTTCCTTGAACGTGGAAAGATCGAACCATCCCTCAGCGCGAGCTTTTTCTCCAGCCATTCCGGCGGCCTCGCTAATCAATCCATCCACCAGGACCACCTCAGCGCCAGCCATCCTGCTTTCCTCGATATTCGCGAATGGCGTATCTTTGGGCATGAAAATATGAGCCTTCAATCCAGCGCGGGCTGCATATGCCGCCATGGCTCCTCCTGCGTTTCCCGCGGTTGGAATGATTACTTTTTGAATTCCAAGTTCCTTTGCCTTCGAGATCGCCGCCGCGATACCGCGTGCCTTGAACGAACCGGTCGGGTTACTGCTCTCATCCTTAATATATAAATTGGAAAGTTCTAATTCCTTCCCCAATCGCGGCAAACGCAAAAGCGGCGAATCGCCTTCTCCTAATGTAACAAGGTTGCTTTGATCTTGCACTGGCAGCAATTCGTGCCATCTCCACATGCCCCAACGACGAATCGAAAATTCTTCTCTTTGAAGATCGTTGCGAAGAGCATCAAGTTTGTAAACTGTCAAAAGGGGAGCCTGACAATCCAAACAATAAGTGTTAATTTCGTCAACCGAGTATTCCCTTCCGCAATCAGAACATACGAGGTGCGAAACATAGGAAAAACTGACAGAGCGTTTAGAGGAGGTTAGCATACCATCGGCGCCTTTATCCTTAATTTGGCTGAGCATTTGGAGAGGGCACATAGGCTTCCACCCGCGCCCACAACTCTCGGATATTGATGGGCTTGGACATATACACATCACAACCGGCAAAAAGTGCCTTTTCCGCGTCTCCTCTCAAGGCGTTGGCGGTAATCGCAATAATGGGCACATGCGCCAGTTGATGCTTGGCACTATGCCTAAGTCGGCGCGCCACTTCATAGCCGTCAATATCCGGCAAATTAATATCCAATAGAACGAGGTCCACATCCTCTTTCTCGGCAACAGAAACGCCTTCCAATCCGTTTGTGGCTTGGAGAAGAAAATAACCGCGTGATTCAAGCGCTCGCTTCACGAGCATCATATTATCCGGATTATCTTCCACGTACAACACTCTATTTCCCATTTCCCATCTCCTTCTCGATACTTTTTTCGTCTTCAATGACTTGAACCACCTGTTCCACGAATTTACGCGGTGGCAGGGAACCTTTTTGATATACCGCTTCAATATGTCCGTTGAGACGTTTACGCTCTTCCGTAGTAATATCCTTGGCGCTGACAACCACAATCGGGATGTGCTGCGTGCGCGGATCCAGCTTCATCTCCTCCACCAAACCAAAGCCGTCAATGCCGGGCATAGTCAGATCGGTGACCACCAAATCGGGCAGTTTTTGGCGCGCTTGAGCCAAGCCTTCCCAACCGTCTTTGGCGTGGAAGACACGATACGATTTGTGCGCTTCCAACAGCCGGCGAATCAATAAAGCGTCATCGTCGTTGTCGTCAATCAACAAAACCGTTGTAGCTTTTTCATCCAGATTTTCGAGGGCGGCTTGCAAGCCTTCACGCGGTACAGACGCCTTTCCATCGCTCAAGTCCACATCCACTGCCCATTGATCGCCCAAAACATGCTTTTCAACGGGGAAGGTGTGGCCCGTACAATTGACCACCACAGTTTCATCCGAGGCAATGGTCTTGTTCTTAAGGAGTTTTTCCAAACCGGCAAATGCCACTGCTGTCGCTGGTTCAACCGCCATACCTTCACTCTTGGCGAGAGAACGCATTGCAGAAAAAGCCTCGGCATCGGTTACGGATTCCATCGTGCCCCCATATTTCTGGACCAGGTTCCATAGATACGTGTATGATTTTCCGGGATCTCCGGTAGAAAGGATGATAATAACGGTGTCGGGGATGACCGGTTCAGCGATATCTTTCCCCGCCCTGAATGCCTTCACCATCGGAGAACAACCTTCAGCTTGGATGATGGCCAACTTAGGAATGCGATCAATCAATCCCATATCCAACAATTCTTTGAAGCCTTGATACACGCCCATCGGTCCCAATCCGCCGCTAACGGCTTGGATATACCAATCGGGAGCGCGCCAACCAAGCTGTTCAACCATTTCATACGCGATAGTTTTCATCGACTCGCGAGCGGGAACGGAACCCGCGCCGTGATCCAGTAACAAGTGGCGGCGCTGTGCAAACTGGGATGCAATCTGTTTGGTCTGATCGTAATTGCCGCTCACGCGGATAACCTCGGCGCCAAACAACGCGGCTTCGCGCAGTTTTTCTTGGGGCACCAAACTGGTCATAAAGACCCATAGTTTAATCCCCGCTCTGGCACACGCCGCCGCATATGCCACTGCGGCATTTCCTGTGGAAGCAATCACCGCTTCTTTCACACCGCCTTCCACCATCGCCGCCACGGCAACAGCCGCCTGGCGGTCTTTGAAGGAACTCGTAGGACCGTAACGCTCGTCTTTGATATAAACGCGATGATGACCGAGCGCAGGTGCGTAACGCTGCGAAAGCCAAAGCGGAGTCCCACCTGCGGGATATAAGTCAAGCGCTGCGGGCTGATTGAGCGGCAGGATATCCTGATAACGCCAGAGATTAAAAATCCGGTCCGGCAAGCCGCGCAAAATTTCGCGTTTGAACGCGTTGTAATCGTAATGCGCTTCCAGCCATTGCGAATTGCAATTCTTGCAAATTGCAGGAACAAAAGGCTCGTAAGGCTGCTGACTGCCGCAAATAACACATTTAAGATACTGTGGGGTAGACATATTATCTGGTTGTTTTTTCTACGTTGTCGGTAACGATG
>DATCTP010000170.1:0-4702 GCA_036567885.1 Anaerolineales bacterium
TTGCGAGTAGGCGGCGGGTTTCGATATGCTCCGCTGCTCAATCACCGCCGCCATATCGAGACCACGCAATGACACATTACCAACAAGGAGTGTGTGCTATGGGAAAAATTATTGGGATCGATCTAGGTACTACAAATAGTGTGGTGTCCGTTATGGAAGGCGGCACACCAACCGTGATCTCCACTGCCGAAGGCGGACGCTTATGTCCGTCCGTGGTGGCGTTCAACAAGAACAACGAGCGCCTCGTTGGGCAGACCGCGAAGCGGCAGGCTGTTGTAAATTCAGAGAACACGGTTTATTCCATCAAGCGTTTCATCGGTCGTCACTATGAAGAGACCGAAGTCGAGCGCAAGATGGTTTCTTATGAAGTGGTCAAAGGCAATGCGGATGATGTGAAAGTTAAGATTCCGATCACGAATCGCGAATACAGCCCGCAGGAAATCAGCGCCATGATTTTGGCGAAATTGAAATCGGATGCGGAAGCGTATCTCGGCGAGCCGGTGACGCAAGCTGTCATCACCGTCCCCGCTTATTTTAACGACAGCCAGCGTCAGGCGACGAAAGACGCGGGCCGGATCGCGGGCCTCGATGTCCAGCGCATCATCAACGAGCCGACCGCGTCCGCGTTGGCATATGGACTTGATAAAAAGAAAAACGAAACGATCCTTGTCTTCGACCTCGGCGGCGGAACGTTCGATGTGTCGGTACTGGAAGTGGGCGAAGGCGTGATCGAAGTCAAATCCACGAACGGTGATACACACCTCGGCGGCGATGACTGGGATCAGCGCATCGTCAATTGGGCCGCGGATGAATTCAAAAAACAACAAGGCGTTGATATTCGCAATGATCGTCAGGCGTTACAGCGTTTGCGCGAAGCGGCAGAGAAAGCCAAGATCGAATTGTCGTCGGTGATGGAAACCGAAATCAACCTGCCGTATATCACGGCGGATGCATCCGGACCGAAGCACATGCAATTGAAATTGAGCCGCGCCAAATTCGAGCAGATGACCGAAGATTTGATCAACCGCTGCCGCAAACCATTTGAGTCGGCGTTGAATGACGCGGGCTTGAAACCATCCGATTTGAATGAAGTCGTTTTGGTCGGCGGTTCGAGTCGCATGCCGATGGCTCAGGATTTGGTGCGCAATCTGACGAACGGCAAAGAGCCGAACAAAGGCGTCAACCCGGATGAGGTAGTTGCTATCGGCGCGGCGATTCAAGGCGGCGTGCTCGGAGGCGAAGTCAAGGATATTTTGTTGCTTGATGTGACTCCGCTTTCGCTCGGTGTCGAGACGATGGGCAGTGTGATGACCAAAATGATCGAACGCAACACCACGATCCCTGTGCGCAAGACTGAGACGTATTCAACAGCGGCGGATAATCAAACCGCAGTGGATATTCATGTCCTGCAAGGCGAACGACCAATGGCTGGCGATAACATGTCGCTCGGACGATTCCGACTCGATGGCATTCCACCAGCTCCGCGCGGCATCCCGCAAGTGGAAGTGACCTTTGATATTGATGCCAACGGAATCCTGCATGTGACCGCGAAAGATAAAGCCACCGGCAAAGAGCAAAAAGTGACCATCACAGCTTCGACGAATTTGAATAAGAACGATATTGATCGCATGGTGCAGGAATCCCGTCAGCATGAAGCGGAAGACAAGAAGCACCGCGAGTTGATCGAAGCCAAGAATAACGCCGATAACATGGCATATCAATTGGAAAAGACTCTGCGTGAGTTGGGCGATAAGGTTAAGTCCGATGACCGCTCGAACATTGAAGCCAAGATCAACGATCTCAAGCAAGCCGCGCAGACTGATGATCTCAACCGCATCAAGAAAGCCACCGACGATGCGCAGAATGCCTTCCACGCGCTGAGCCAGCAGTTATATGCTCAAGGTCAGCCGCAAGCACAAGGTCAGGCACAAGGACAACCCTCGCAAGGCGGACCGTCTTCATCATCCACTGATGGCGAAGTGATTGATGGCGAAGTGAAAGAGTAAGTAGCTAGTAAGACCCTAAAGGTCTAACAGACCTTTAGGGTCTTTGTTTTTTCACAGGTGATCATTGAAAAGTAGTCGCTGTTTTGTTTTCAGAAATTATGCTACACTATAGTCGTGAAGTTTGAAATCGTTGATGAGATTCGGGAAATTGAAATTATCGCGATTGGTTCCAGCATTCGCGGCTTGGCTTATTTACAGAAGATGCACGGGCGCGGACGATGGAGAAAGTTAAAGGGCTTTGCCCACGTCAGATTACCAAACGGCAATATCCGCCATGTTGAGCTTCATTGGTATGAAGCGCATGGGATCGGTCGAAAAGACATCAAAATTAAACGATATTTGGATTGACCTATGAATACAAAAAAACAGTTTGCCCTTTGCATTGACAACACAGATTACGAAGCGTCTTTAATCACAAGAAAAGTCTACGAAGTCGTTCCCGACCCTCCGGCTGAGAAGGATGACTTGATTCGCGTGATTGACGAAAGCGGCGAAGATTATCTTTACCACATCAGCCATTTTGCATTGATCCACTTGCCTGCTAATGTGGAAAAGGCTTTGATTGCGGCATAAGTGATTGTGTCAAACGATGGCGAAGTGATTGACGGCGAAGTGAAAGAATAAGCAAAATGCAAACTGGCGAGCGTCAAAAGATGCTTGCCAGTTACTTTTCGATTATCTGTTTTGGTTTTATGCGTAAATCTTTGTTTACCCAAAGTGCATTGCCACGCCCACGATCAACGCGATCTGCCCCAGGTGATACGCGATGATATTCAATAAACGACCATTCTGAATCGGCGTCACGAATCGGTTCCACGCCAGAATCAGATCGGAAATATAAAACAGGAACGCGCCCACGCTGACGAGAACGGTGGCGTTCGTCTGCCAGGCTGGCGTCGCGAGTGTCCGCGCCGCGAAGAACAGCATGGTGCTGATGGTCAACGCATAAATCTCCACAGGCAGAATCAGGCTGTTCATTCCCTTTGATCTCAAGGCGGGAATCAATCTTCGCAAAATCTGAACCGCGCTCAGAAGAATAATAAACGCAAAGACAATGTCCCAGGCATTTGCAGGGGCGGCATTGATACTGAACCCGATGATATATGCAACGTGAGCCAGCAGGAACGCGATCAGTCCCGGCAGGAAGAAATGATCCGGCGAAAGCAGAAGAATATCTCCGATCAATGAAAAAAGAATCCCAAGACCGAACCAGAGCAAAGCACCCTGAAGTTTTGTCCCTGCATAAAGCCACGCAAATAGGAAGATCATAACCGCTGGTTTGGCGAATATCTCCACCTTTCCCCATTCCTTGAAAGTCGCGATCCAATCCAGGATGGCCGAACCGAACACCATCACAAGCAAAGCGGTTGTCATCGTTCCTCCGAACTTACTTCTTTATCTTATATCCCAATCGTTTCAACACATTCTCGTTATTGCGCCAATCTTTTTCCACCTTCACGCGCAACTCCAAAAACACCTTGTGTCCGCCCATCTCTTCGATCTGTTTGCGCGCCGCCGTGCCGATCTGCTTCATCATTTTTCCACCCTCGCCGATCACGATTCCCTTTTGCGACTCGCGCTCGACGAACAGCGTGGCGGCGATATACGTCATGCCGTTCTCGCGCTCCTTGAAATCGTCCACGCGCACGGCGATGCCATGCGGCACTTCATCGCGCAGTTTCAACAGCGCGGCTTCGCGGATCAAGTCGGCGGCGATCTCACGCTCGTATAGATCCGTGACCTGATCTTCCTCGTATTCAGGCGGGCGGATGGGCAATAATGAAATCAGTAACGCGATCAAATCATTGACGTGTTCAGAATGCAATGCGGATATAGAAATGACTTTCGCATCATCCTTGACCAAAGCCTGATACGCTTCGAGACGCGTTTGTAGGGGCGGATGGCCATCCGCCCCTACAAATAAATCCATTTTATTGAGGGCCAGCACAAGCTGAATCCGTGCTGGAACTTTTTTCAGCATCGACGCGATGCGAATATCATCTTCGGTCGGCTCGTCCGACGCGTCCACCAAAAACAGAATCACATCCACGCCATCCAGCGCGCCTTCCGCTTCCTGATTCAAAAACTCGCCGAGTTTGTGTTTTGGTTGATGAATGCCGGGCGTGTCCACAAAGATCAACTGCGCGTCGTTGCGCGTCAGAATCCCAAGCTGACGACGACGCGTGGTTTGCGGGCGCGGCGAAACCGCCGCGATCTTTTGTCCGAGCATGGCATTGACCAGAGTGGACTTGCCTACGTTGGGCCGTCCGATAATGGCGATAAAACCTGAACGATAATCAGTCATTTATTTCCTCGATGTCATAGCGAGGAAAGGTCGAGTAGCCCTGAGTTTGTCGAAGGGCATATCGAGACCAAGCGAAGCAATCTCCTGGTTTCAATAATGAGATTGCCACGTCGCCGCGAAGCGGCTCCTCGCAATGACTCAAAATTATATTACTCTGTGCTCTCCGCGCGCTCCGTGGTGAACTTTCTGGGTTGCCAATTCGCAACCGCCAAACTCGCAACGATCAGCGCGCCTCCAACTAACACTTGCCAACTCAATTGCTCATGCAGAAACGCTACACCGAGGATCACGCCGCCCAGCGGAAACAAATACGTGACCATTGTAGTCCGGGTTGGGCCGATTTCGTGGATCAAATAATAATTCAGAATGAACGCAAAACCTGAACCAAGAA
>DATCTP010000171.1:0-2622 GCA_036567885.1 Anaerolineales bacterium
GGTCGACCGCTTCGGTTCGGCGACGCCTCGTCTGCTGAATTCAAATCGTTCTATTCCGGCGCTCGTTCGATCCTGCTTGTGCCGTTGATGTATCGCCGCCAGACGGTTGGATTGCTTTCGCTCGAAAGTGTCCGCCCTGAAGCGTTTACGCAGTATGACGAACACTTGATGGTGGTCGTCGCCAGTTATCTAGCGGGATTGATCGAATACGGACGTCTGCGCGAAGAAGCCGAAGCGCGCGCCCGCAATCTTGAACTCATTCATGAAGTTGTTCAACAGATCATCGGGCTAAGCAATAAATCGGAAGTGGCTCAAATCACCGCCGACCTCGTCGCGCAGTATTTCGGTTATGAATTGGCGGGCGTTTTGCTTGTCGGTGATAATGCGAAAGCGCCGATTTTCGGTATGGGTGGTTCGCGTGCGGCAATTGTTCGACGCGAATTGGAGCACGAGGATATTCTCGCTCAAGATGGAATCACAGGTCGGGTTTTTCGCACCGGTGAAAATATTTTGGTGAACGATACTTCTCAAGATAAACTTTATAAATCATTGCGCGGCTGGAACGCAGGATCGGAAATCTGCGTGGCGTTGAAAGATGGCGGTCGAGTCCTGGGCGTCATGGATGTGGAAAGCAGCCAGCAGAATGCCTTTAGCGATAACGACTTGATCGCCATGGAATCGCTGGCGGGCGTGCTTGCGGCAGTTGTTTCCAGCGCAGATCAATACGAACGCCAGTTGGAGACGGTCCGCCAATTGCGCGTGGCGCAAGTCGAGTTGAAGTCTCGTATGGGGGCGCAGCAAGAAACGGAAAGACGGCTTTTGCAAGCCGCAAAATTAGCGGCGGTCGGTGAAATGGCGGCAGGCATTGCGCATGAGCTGAATAATCCATTAACCACCGTGACCGGCTTCACGGAACTTATCCTTGATGAAACTCCCGCAGAGGCTCCTCATCGCGCCGATATTGAGTTGATTCTCAAAGAAGCGCGACGCGCACGTGATGTTGTCAGGAGTTTGCTTGATTTTGCGCGCCAAGGCGAACGGACGCGGTCCAAAGCGGATATCAACGAAATCATCGAAGACGTGCTTATGCTGACGCGTCATTTGATCCATACCAGCGGCGTGCAATTATCCCTTGAACTCGTCAAGGATGCGCCATGGGTTTCGGTGGACACCAATCAAATGAAGCAGGTTTTTTTGAATTTGATTCATAATGCATTACAAGCCATGCCGTCGGGTGGCAACCTCGAAATCCAAACGTCAGTGCGGACAAAGGATGATCGTTCGTGGATGGCGGTCGCCGTCAGGGATAGCGGCGTGGGAATTGAAGTCAAAAACAAAGACCGAATCTTCGAACCGTTCTTTACTACAAAGGGAAATAGCGGCGGAACAGGACTCGGCCTTTCGGTGACGTATGGCATCGTCATGGATCATGGCGGTACAATCGAAGTGGAAAGTTCGCCGGGTAAAGGCTCAATGTTTACCGTCTGGCTTCCGTTATAATTATGGGACCGATCACGATTTTGGTTGTGGATGACGAACCGGGAATTGCGTTGCTTTGCAAGCGTCTGCTTTCGCGCGCCGGATATGTGGTGATCGCGCTGACCGATCCGAAAGAAGCCGCGGAATGGCTCAAAGAACACGCCGCGGATCTGTTGCTCGTGGATATTCGCATGCCGGAAGTGGACGGTTTTGAATTGGTTGCGCTGGCGCGTCGCTTGCAGCCTGATTTAGCGGTTCTGGTCATGACCGGTTTTGGAACCGTCGAAACGGCCATCCGCGCCCTCCGTCAAGGCGTGGACGGCTTGATCTTGAAGCCTTTTCAAACCGGAGACGAACTGATTCAATCCGTGAAATTGTCTCTCTCAGATAGCCAGCAGAAACGTGACGCGGCGCGTATCAACGCGCTGCGTCCCTTATTTACCATTACCGAGTCCATGTTTTCTGAAACGAGTCAGGAATCTTTATTGGACCTGATTGTGAACGCGGTGCTTGGGCAGTTGCGATGCAGACACGCGGCTTATTACCAGTATTCGCAGGAAGAAGGACGGTTCATTCTCCTAAGCGGCATCGGCAAAACGCTGACCGATTTTTTGATCCAAGCTGATTCGGGCGGTACTCCGATCTTGATCAACGCGGTGGGTCCCGGCGATTCTGTTTTGCAAGCACGGCTTCGCAAAGCTGAATTAGGCGCGGCAATGTTCGCTCCTATTGTCAGCCCCGGTTCGCGAAGTATTTTGTTTGCAGCGCGCGACCCGGATGAATTGCCGTTCAGTGAAGCCGATCTGGAAATGTTTCAGGTGCTGGCGCGTCAGAGCGCGGCGGCTATGGAGAATGCGCGTCTTTATGACGAGCAGCGCGCCTACGTCCGCAAGATCGAAGAATCACAAAATGCATTGTTGCAGGCAGAAAAAATGGCCGCCGCTGGACGTTTGAGCGCGTCCATCGCGCATGAAGTGAATAATCCACTGCAGTCCGTGCAGAACTGTTTGCATCTGGCGGGACGCGAAGATTTGCCGGTGGAGAAGCGAAAAGAATATTTTGATTTGGCGCAAACTGAATTGGAGCGCTTATCCGTTACAGTGCGGCGCATGTTGGACTTTTATCGTCCAGGTGCCGCCAATC
>DATCTP010000172.1:0-7415 GCA_036567885.1 Anaerolineales bacterium
TTATATGAATACGTTGCCTATCTTGCTCAACAATGGAATACCAAAAATAACATCGGTCTCGTCGTTGGCGCGACGCATATCGATGCAATAAAACGCGTCCGTGAAGCCGCGCCAGATCTGTGGTTTCTCGTCCCGGGCGTTGGGACTCAAGGCGGCGATTTGGAATCGGCAATGAGAGCAGGCTTGCGTCAAGATGGACGCGGAATGTTGATCAACGTCTCGCGCGGAATTTCTCGAAGCAATAATCCAGGCAAAGCAGCGGTAGAATTACGCGATCAAATCGTGAACATTCAACTCGAAATAAAGAAATAATTATTGGTGTAGAGGAATGCGTAAACTTCTTATTCTATCCAGACAGGCTGAGAAATATCAGCGCTTAATTGAATCAGCGAAGTTGCCTGAAATCCAGATTTTCTCTGCAACTGATGTTGATAAAGCCAAAGTATTAAGTTCAGATTTTGAAATCGTCTTCGGCGAACCGCGTCTGATGCGTGATCTGCTCGCAAGCTTGCCGCGCTTGCGTTGGGCGCAATCCATGTACGCAGGCGTGGAACAATTGCTTGATCCATCTCTGCGACGCAATTACCTATTGACCAACGCGCGCGGTGTGTTCGGCGGATTGATGTCCGAGTATGTTTTCGGATATTTGCTAAATCATGAAAGACGAATCTTTGAGCGCTATCAAGCCCAGCAGGAACATCGTTGGGATGGAAGCACCACCGGCATGTTGCGCGGAAAAACAATCGGACTGCTTGGTGTAGGTTCCATCGGCGCGCATCTGGCGCGGACGGCGAAATTTTTTGAGATGAATGTGCGCGGCTATACGCGTTCAAGCGAGTCATGCCCCGATATTGATACTTATTTCCACAGCGAACACTTGCTTGATTTTGCCAATGGACTGGATTATCTCGTCAGTGTTTTGCCTAACACATCCGAGACGCGCCACATCGTGGATGCTTCGTTATTAAACGCTTTGCCATCTAATGCGCTCTTCATCAATGTGGGACGCGGCAGTGCGCTGGATGAATCGGCGTTGATTGATGCGCTTACATCCAAGAAAATCGCGGGCGCAGTATTGGATGTATTTCAACAGGAACCGCTTCCGAAAGAGCATCCGTTTTGGGATACACCTAATTTATTGATGACATTTCACACATCCGCGCCGAGTTTGCCCAATGATATAGTGCAATTATTCATCGAGAATTACCGCCGCTTTATCAAAGACGAAGAATTGATGTATCGTGTCGACTTCGCACGCGGATACTGAAAGAGAAAACAATGACAGAAAACAATAAACTTGCAGACGGATTGTTGAAAGCAGACTGTATCAAATTCGGATCATTCACCTTGAAATCCGGGTTGCAATCTCCGATCTATATTGACCTGCGACAAATTATTTCGTATCCAAAACTGCTTGAACAAATCGGCGCGGCTTATTTGCCATTGCTCAAGGATTTGAAATTTGATCGCATCGCGGGTTTGCCTTATGCGGCGATTCCGATTGCGACCGCGATTTCGTTGCAGGGAAATTATCCGATGATCTATCCGCGCAAGGAAATGAAGACCTATGGCACGAAAGCTGAGATCGAAGGCGAATATCATGCAGGCGAAACCGTCGTCATCATTGACGATCTCGCCACTACAGGTGGAAGCAAATTCGAAGCGATTGAAAAATTAACCAGCGCGGGATTGATCGTGAAAGATGTGGTCGTATTGATTGACCGTCAATCCGGCGCAAAAGAATCTCTAAAGCAAGCGGGCTTCGCCATGCACGCAGTATTGACCATTACTCAGTTACTGGATTATTGGGAAAAGGCGGGCAAGGTGGAAAAAGATAGAATTGAGGAGACAAGAGAGTTCTTAAGAAAGTAGAGCAGTAATGAGTTGGAGCAGACTAGAATCCCAAGCGCCCGAGATCGCCGAATTCGCAAAAGAACGCATGCACAACAAAGTTGCTTATCTCGCCACCGTCCGCAAAGATGGATCGCCGCGCGTGCATCCGTTTACTCCGATCATCGGCGAAGGTCACTTCTTTGTTTTCATGGAACCTACTTCACCGAAAGGACATGATCTTCGCCGCGATGCGCGCTATGCGATTCATTGTGCGGTCACCGATTCAAGCGGTAAGAGTGGCGAAGTGATCCTTACCGGCCAGGCAAAATTTATCGAAGACTCTGAATTGCGTGCGCTGGCAATCAGGATTTGTCCGTATAAACCCGCTGACCGATACATCCTTTTTGAGTTCGATATCGAAAGCGCAACGACGACAGAATATCCAGAGGAAGGACCCGTCCGCAAGCATTGGAAAATCAATGAGTAACTGATGGCTTGGATCAGCCAAGCGCGCCGAAACTGAATCATCAAAACGATTGAGATGTTGAAAAAAGGGCGGTAAACTTATGCATCCATGTTCTCAAAAATCCTGATCGCCAACCGCGGCGAAATCGCCATCCGCATCATGCGAGCTTGCAAAGAACTCGGCATCCAAACCGTCGCGGTGTATTCCGAAGCCGACCGGAACGCGCCGCATGTTCAATTTGCGGATGAAGCGATTCTGCTTGGCGCACCATCGCCAAAAGAATCCTATTTAAATATCGATAAAATCATTAACGCCGCAAGACAGACGAAGGCCGATGCGATTCATCCCGGCTACGGATTCTTATCTGAGAACGCTTCATTCGCCGCCGCAGTGGACTCCGCCAAATTAACTTTTATCGGTCCTTCCGCGGATTCGATCCGCGCAATGGGCGATAAAGCCGAGTCGAAGATACGCATGAAGAAGGCGGGCGTGCCGACCGTTCCCGGTGCGGAAGGAATCGAATCCGAAGATGATTTCAAGCGCGCCGCAAAAGAAATCGGTTATCCGGTATTGGTCAAAGCCGCGGCGGGAGGCGGCGGCAAAGGCATGCGCGTGGTGGAGAAAGAAAGCGAATTACGCGAAGGGATTGAATCGGCGCGGCGTGAAGCCTTAAATGCGTTTGGCGATGAAAGATTACTGATCGAAAAATATTTACCTAACGCGCATCACATCGAATTTCAAGTGTTCGGCGACAAGCATGGAAATCTCGTTCATTTATTCGAGCGCGAATGTTCTGTGCAGAGACGTCATCAAAAGATCATCGAAGAGACTCCGTCGCCTTTGCTGACACCGCAATTGCGAAAAGAAATGGGCGAAGCCGCAGTCGCCGCCGCAAAAGCGGTCGCATATTTCAATGCGGGCACCGTTGAATTTATCGTTGATCCGGACACAATGAAATATTATTTCCTTGAAATGAACACGCGTCTGCAAGTCGAGCATCCCGTCACGGAATTCGTCGTTGGGCTCGATTTGGCTCAATGGCAAATCAGAATCGCGGCAGGAGAAAAGTTTCCGTTCGCGCAAAAAGATTTGACTCAACGCGGACATGCCATCGAGTGCCGCGTCTATGCCGAAGACCCGGCAAACGGATTCCTTCCAAGCACGGGCAAGTTATTGCAATACATTGAGCCGCGCGGACCAAGCATTCGCGTCGATTCGGGTTTCATAACTGGCAACGAGATCACGCATTTCTATGATCCATTGCTTGCCAAGTTAATTGTCTACGGAGAAAACCGAGATATTGCTATTCAACGGATGAATGGCGCACTAAAAGATTATGTGGTTCACGGAGTAATAACCAATATTGATTTTCTTCAAGATGTTTTGGCGCATGACGATTTCAAGAACGGAGATGTTTCAACGCGTTGGGTCGAAACAAAATTTAATTGGAAACCTGCCAAACCATCTTTTGAAACTTTGATTGCCGCCGCGCTTGCAGAGCAAACGATCACAAATATCAAAACGCAAAACGTAAACTCGAACGAGCCCGATCCGTACAGTCCGTGGAAGAATCCAAACGGATTCAGAAATTGATGAAAACAATCTTCGATCAATACGCAATTGATTTAACTCCCAACGGCAAGAATTACAAAGCCGCATTGGACGATAAAACTGTGGATGTTGAAATTGTCGATTCGGTAAATGGCAGATTGGATTTAATAATCGATGGCAAACGTGTCACTGCTTATGTTTCCTCGGACGGCTCAAAACGCTGGGTGACGGTCCATGGTCGAACCTTTGTGTTGACCAAATCATCGAGCGCAAAACAGCGAAGCGGCGCAGGTCACGATCACGCGTCAGAATTGGCCGCGCCGATGCCGGGTCAGGTAAGAAGCGTGAATGTCAAAGAAGGCGATGCGGTAACAAAAGGTCAGACTCTTTTGGTGCTGGAAGCGATGAAGATGGAGATCCGCATTCAATCGCCGAGAGATGGAAAAGTCAAAACGCTGCATGTGAAGCAGGGACAGACGGTGGAACGTGAGCAAGTTCTGATTGAACTGGAGGAGAAATGACCGGCAAATATTTTGACGAACTGGAAGTCGGGATGAAATTCAAACACGGCGGGCGCACTGTGACCGAGATGGATAACGTGTTGTTCTCCGCGCTGACGATGAACACGCAACCATTGCACATCAACGAAGATTTTGCATCGAAGACTGAATTTGGTCAGCGATTAGTGAATGGAGTCTTTACGTTTGGTTTGGTGGTCGGCTTGACCGTTTCTGAATTGACCGAAGGCACAATTGTTGCCAACCTCGGTTATGACAAAGTCGTGCATCCGCATCCTGTCTTTCACGGCGATACAATTTATGCCGAGAGCGAGATCATCGAGAAGCGTGAATCAAAATCGAGGCCAGAGGTGGGCATTGTGCGAATCAAATGTTGGGGCAAGAAACCTGACGGTACAATTGTGGTCGAGTTCGAGCGGACGGCGATGTTTTTGAAGAAACCTAAAGATTAACCACAAAGGCACAAAGGTCACGAAGATTCTCTTTGTGGGCGTAAAGAAAAAAACTCGGTGTTCTTTGTGTCTTCGTGGTGAGGAGAAATTATGCATTCTCGACGCGCACTACTTTACATGCCCGGTGATGATTGGAAGAAAATCACCAAAGCAATCACGCTTGGTGTGGACTGCATCTGCATGGATATGGAAGACGGCGTGGCGGCCAATCACAAGGCCGAGGCACGCACAACAATCTCAAAGGCATTGCGCGAATTGGATTTCGGCAAAAGCGAAAAACTGGCGCGCATCAATTCGGTTGGGTCGGGATTTGAGAAAGAAGACATTGAAGCAGTTTTGCCATTTCATCCCGATGGAATTGTGATTCCGAAAATGGAATCGCTTGAACAAGTTCAGTGGGCGCATGAAATCATCGAAGCCGCAGAATTGAAAAATGGCTGGGCACTTAATTCGATTCGGATTCTGGTGGATGTGGAAACCGCCAAAGGGATTTTGAATCTCAAGGAAATCGCATCGCATCCGCGCCTCGACGCGTTGATCTTCGGCGGAGAAGACTTCACGGCCTCGGTCGGCGCGACGCGCACAAAGGACGCGGTTGAATTGCTTTACGCGCGCGGAGCCACGGTCACGACTGCCGCGGCGTTCGGATTGCAAGCCATTGACATTGTCACGATTGATTTCAAAGATATCGATGCCTTGAGAAAAGAATCCGAGTTTGGAGCACAGTTGGGATTCACCGGCAAGCAGATCATTCATCCAGCGCAGGTCGAACCGGTGCAGGCTGCGTTCACGCCAAATGATGAAGCCATCGCACACGCCCAACGAATTGTTGAAACGTTTGAAGCGAGTCAAAAAGAAGGCAAAGGCGCGTATGCGCTGGACGGCAAGATGATTGATATGCCGCTGTTGAAGAACGCCCAAAAAGTTTTGGATCGAGCCAAAGCTGCGGGAAAAATAATTTGATGTCATTGCGAGCATAGCGAAGCAATCCGCTGTCTAATATACGAGATTGCTTCGTCAGGAAAAAACATCTTCCTCGCAATGACATACATACACAGGAGTTCATTTGCTTTCAATAATACTGGGACTTACATCCGCAGTCACGTGGGGCGCGGGCGATTTCACGGGTGGTTTAGCTGCCCGACGAACCGGCGCAATACGCGCCGTGTTTTACGGCGAAATATTCGGACTCCTGCTTTTGTTCGCAGTAGTGCTTGCCACACCGCAGCCGATGCCGGATGGCAAATCGATTCTTTTATCCATCGTGGCGGGCGCGCTTGGCACCATCGGCTTGATGTTGTTGTATAGCGCCATGGCGCAGGGAAAGATGAGCATCGCCGCGCCGGTTTCGGCGCTGCTGGCTGCCGCGCTGCCGGTCATCGTGGGGATGATCACGGCTGGATTCCCCGGATTTTTTGCGTTGTTCGGATTCGGATTCGCCCTCGCCGCGGTCTGGCTGGTTTCGCAAAGCGAAGATGGAATCAAAGATATCGTCACGCATCTTTCTGACCTGAGATTGCCTCTGCTTGCGGGCATTGGCTTCGGCTTATACTTTATCCTGATGAATGCCGCTACTCGGCAGACAACTTTTTGGCCCATGGTTTATTCGCGCAGCGCCGGAACGCTGACCATGGCGTTGTTCATTATC
Organism: Anaerolineales bacterium; assembly: GCA_036567885.1. Lineage (GTDB taxonomy): Bacteria > Chloroflexota > Anaerolineae > Anaerolineales > Villigracilaceae > Fen-1038. The sequence goes on from DATCTP010000172.1 coordinate 6,469, forward strand.
CTTCGACGCGAATCATTCGTCCCGGCCCGCGCGGCATGGCCCGTGATGATTCTGAACGGCATCCTCGACGTAGGCGGAAATTTCTTTTATGTGCTGGCAGGTCAGGCTGGCAGGTTGGATGTATCCGCCGTGCTCAGTTCGCTATTCCCCGGTTCCACAGTCATCCTCGCTTGGATCATTTTAAAGGAACGCTTGACGCGCACGCAGTGGATGGGTATTGTGTGCGCATTGATCGCGATTATTCTTTTTACCGTTTGAGGAGGCACACATGATCGAAATCCGTCCCGTCCAAACCAAGCGCGAACGAAACATCTTCCTGACCTTTCCATGGCGCATCTATAAAAACGATCCGCTGTGGATTCCACCGATTCTTTCGGAGCGCGCGAAAGCCATCGATCCGGCACGCGGATTATTCTTCAAAGGCGGAGGCATCGCCGATCTTTATATCGCATGGAAAGACGGCAAGCCGGTCGGAACGATTTCCTGCTCAAGGGAAAAAGATGGGCACGAGAACATGTTCGGTTTCTTCGAATGCATTGATGATTATGCCGTCGCCGAGGCATTATTCAAGCAGGCGGAAGCGTGGGCGCGTGAACATCATCTCACTTCGATGATCGGCACCTACAACTTGGATCGCGAAGACGGACGCGGCATTCTCATCGAAGGACGCGACCGACCGGCGCCGTTGTTGTGCGGTTATAACCCGCCGTATTATCCGGGTTTCTTTGAACGATATGGCTTTGGTCTGGAACACGATGACGGACTGGCGTATGCCGTTGATCTCGATTTGAACAGCCCAAAGATACAACGATTATCGCGCCTTGCGGAGCGCGTGCGCCGGCGAAAAAATTTCAAAATCCGCGGCGCAGATATGAACGATGTGGAAAACGAGATCGATCGCATCTGGGATTTGCAAAACCGCGCCCTGGCTCATTTGCCGGACTTCC
>DATCTP010000173.1:0-4908 GCA_036567885.1 Anaerolineales bacterium
CCGGAACGATAATTGAAACACTGGGTCCTTCGCTGTTTTTTTCCGGCCGCGGCCGGGCAATGATGAAAGTGGAAAGAGCCAAATCCCGAAAGGGCCACAGACGAACCAGGAATTTGTTGGCGAGATCTCCCAGCGGGAAGGGCCATAAAATTTCATGCGACTGCCGAACGACGTCAAAGCCCGCCAGGTTAAGCATGTTTGAAACATCCTCGCGCGTGAGCCAGTTTTGATCAAGCATGGGCACCGCAAGATTAAGTCGTTGTGCAACATTCAAGGGAAATTGCCAAAATCCATTGTAAAAATTTAGGATGAGGCGGGTGTGCGAATCGCATAAGGATCGGACTTGTTCCAAGACGCATTGAACATCCCACAGGTCGTTGACCAGATCGGAAAGGATGATTACATCAAAGGGCCCGTGGATGGATGATAGATCGTGAACGTCCGCTTCGATAAATTCAAGCGCATCGAGCGCGGCGTGACCGGCGCGGGCGCGCTGGATCATTTCTGGAGAAAAATCCACGCCCACGCCGCGCTCCGGTTGCAGGAAGGCGAGCAAATCGCCTCTACCGCATCCGACTTCCAATACGCGCTGACCCGGGCTGGTCAGGAACCGATAGATTTCCTGCATGCGGTGATGATAAAATTTTCCCCAACCTTGCCATGCATCGCGTTTCTTTGCGACGTTGTCCCAGTTGGTGATTCGACTCTTTTGATATTGCACAGCCGTCTCGTCGTTTGAGTTCATAATTCTTGGCGGCGGAAACCACTCCGCTTTAGCGGGTGGAGGAAGCCGCCCTCCTTTGCTAAAATGGTTCTATGCCAAACGAAGCCAACCAAAGCCCACATAGTGCGCATGTAATCAACTACCACCTGGTTTGGATGCTGCGTTATCGCAAAAAGGTTTTGGTTGGCCCTGTCGATGCGGTTGAGGAAACTTCTGAAAGAAATCACCACACAATGCGGTTTTGAGATATTGGCAGTTGAGTCATGCCCGCCCATATGTATTTGTTTGTAAGCGCACATCCGAAGTTTTCTCCTAGTGAAATTGTCCGTCTCTCCAAAGGGATTCCTTCGCGCAGGTTGAAAAAGAGTTTGAAAGCCTGCGCCGCCAAGGCTGGGGAAAGTGCGGCCCTATGGGTGGAAGGCTACTATGTTGGTACGGGTTGGACACGTGAGTGCGGAAACTATCAAGCGGTACCTCGAAGAAAGCCAAAAGCAATATAGTTTCAAGGCTTGAAAATATAGAGCATTTGTGCTACAATCAAGGACATGAAACTGATTGCTCAGGTCAAACTGCTCCCTACCCTTGAACAGGTAGACGCACTCAGGAAAACGTTGGAACGAGCCAACGCTGCTTGCCAGTTCGTCAGCGATACTGCCTGGGAAACCAAAACCTTTCGGCAGTACGATTTGCATCACAAGTGCTATCAGGCGATAAGGGAACAGTTCAACCTGTCGGCGCAGGTCACGGTACGGGCAATTGCGAAAGTTGCCGATGCGTATAAGCTTGACCGCAAAACCAAACGCAATTTCAAACCAACGGGTAGTATCGCTTATGATGACCGTATATTGTCCTGGCGGCTCCATGACAAAACCATATCGATTTGGACGGTAAATGGCAGACTCCATATACCCTTTGTCTGCGGAGAACGACAGTTGGAATTGCTCAAAACGCGGCAGGGCGAAAGTGACCTAGGGATTTTCAAAGGGCTGTTTTTCCTCTCTGCTACTTGCGAAGTGGATGAACCCAAACCTGTTGACGTTGAGGGCGCATTGGGCGTTGACCTGGGAGTAACCAACATCGCCGTAGATAGCGACGGTGAAATCCATTCAGCCAGCCACATCAACAACTTGCGCCATCGCCGCCGCTGCTTGCGGGCCAAACTGCAAGCCAAAAGCACGCGGTCGGCCAAACGCAAACTCAAACGATTGTCTGGAAAAGAACGCCGTTTTGCCAAAGACACCAACCACTGCATCAGTAAAAAACTGGTTGCCAAAGCGAAAGACACAAATCGAGCGATTGCCTTGGAGGATTTGCAGGGCATCTGCGAGAGGGTTACGGTTCGTCGCTCTCAGCGGGCAACCTTACATAGTTGGGCATTCTTCCAACTGCGCTCCTTCGTGACCTACAAGGCCAAACGCGCTGGCGTGCCTGTGTATCTGGTTGACCCTCGGAATACCAGCCGTACCTGTCCTGCTTGTGGTCACGTTGATAAAGCCAATCGTGCTTCTCAATCCAAGTTCTCCTGTGTGGTCTGCGGGTTCGCTGGCCTGGCTGACCACATCGCGGCGGTCAACATTGGCCGTCGGGCGGCAGTCAACCCGCCAATCGTAGCGCGTGGTGAAGCCAAAGCTAACCTCTCGTTAGAATTGCGGCAGAGCGCAGTTACAAGCCACCCGCTTTAGCGGGTGATTGTTGATTGCATCCTGAAAGGAAATAAATCTGATTTAGAATATAGTCTGACGTTATTATAGTCTATTCCAAGTGATGCATTATGTATTGGCTTAGAACCACAAGTATTGTAGATCCTCTGCTTTTCATTCTCTTTTCGCTTTTTTGGATGATCGGCGGATGGCTTCTGGTCACCCATAGCGGGCGGTTTTTGAAACGCGAACGTCCCATCGCTGGGATTGCCTCCGGGATGTTGTTATATATTCTCCTCGGAAATGTTTTGGGGCATTGGTTCCCGCCGTACTTTGCTTTTGCTTCCGCAGCAGTTCTTATATTAGTTATTGGCTTGGGGTTTTCCAGGACATCGAAGATTCGTTGGAAAGAATTAGTCAGCTTGGAAATTGGTTTGCAGGCGCTGGCGTTGCTCCTTATCTTCGGTCTTTTTGAATTGATTTTGAGGGGGTTGGGTCTCGGAGACGATTTTGCCCATTTCCCGTTAGTTTCCATATTGGCGGCTGGAGATATTCCGCCGCATTATACGATCAACCCTGATATCTACCTGCCTTATCATTACGCGTTGGATTTGTTTGCCGCCAGCATGGTTAGGATTGGAGGATTTTTTCCATGGAGCGCATGGGATATTGCCAGAGCATTGGTAGTCGCTCTTACACTGGTCTGTAGTTGGTTGTGGGTCAGACGCATCACGAACAGCAACCTTGGAGCGTTCCTGGGTTCCATTCTGATTGCCTTCGGAATGGGCACGCGTTGGATATTGGCGTTATTGCCTTCACCTTGGATTAATGTGATTGCATCTAACATTTACCTGATTGGCTCATCTGCCGACACTGCCAAAACTTTGGCGGGGGCGCTTTCCCGATCGTGGGTCATTGACGGTGCTCCACCTGTGCCGATCCCTTATGCGTTCGCGAACGGGGTCTTGAATCCGTTGACGTTCGATTGGGGCGGCGCTTCTTCCCTGCCGTTTCTGGCGCTTATCCTGATCCTGATGCTTTCCGGCCGCCGCAAGCTGAAGTGGAGCGGACTCTTGCTTTTGGCATCCGCTTATTTGTCATTGGCTCTGAGTGCGGAACATATTTTCATCTTGTTGGATTTGGGAATTGGAGTTGTGTTTCTTCTCATGGTTTTCTTCCGCCGATTGCCTCTTCGACGGGCCGCATCTTCCTTTTGGGGACAACTCATCGCGGTAATTATTATTACTGGGATAGTTAGCCTTGTGCAAGGGGGCGTGATTACGGAACTGGCACGTACCTACCTCACCGGGCGACAAGGCGTAGCGGATGCTGCGAGAGGAATTTTTTCTTTACGCTGGCCACCGACTTTTTTTGACAGCCATTTGGGAAGCTTGTCATTCACGGATTGGAGACAGGTCATCGTTTTCCTGGCAGAGTGCGGACCGATTCTGTTCTTATTTCTAATTATAATGTTTCGATTACGGCAAGATGCTAAACACAATCGAATAACAGAACTTGGCTTTGGGATCGCCTCGTTCTTTGGATGGATGATACCGCTGTTTATCAATTACTATGCAGCTAGGGATATTACGCGCTTCACTGCAATAGCAATGGGCTTGTGGCTTCTTCTCTCCATTCAACCTATCTGGAGATTTGTTCGAAGCGCCTCGCTTGGGTATAGGATCCTTGTAACGTTTGGATATGCTGTTGCCATATTTGGCGGCATTGCATTGTTTGTATATCAGTGTACCGCGATCTTCGCTCCGCAAGTATCGACATTTCTTGGCAGTATGGATACTCGGATGAGTCAAGTCTATTGGGATCGTCTTGATCCACGCTTTATGGTTTTTGATTCGACCGGATATCGTGGTCAGACTTTGTTTGGTCGCCTTTCGATAGATTCTGCAGATGGATTTACCATGAGCCAGTTCTTGCGATATCAGGCCGATCCGAATCCGTACGCGCTCCGTCAGGCGGGATTTGGTTATATTTATATAGATAAACGTTACTGGGATCATCTTCCCCTAAATTATCAGCAGGCTCTGTATCCTGCTTGCGCTCATGTAATGAATCGAATGGAGAAGATGAATAGTGCCACCGGCGAACTGGCTGATTTCCGCGTTCTCATTGACATTACCAATTGCAAATAAGCATCAAACTTTCGAATCCACCTTTTCGTACCGTGTTATAATTCAGGCGCTGAATTTTGAGCCATGGAATCTCCCAACGATACGATCCGCGAATTATCTCTGCTGGAACAAGTGGAACTTGATCCCGATGTGAATCAAGCCGCGCTGGCTACTCAATTGGGGGTGGCAGTTGGAACCGTCAACTGGCATCTTAAACGATTGATTGCCAAAGGCTATGTCAAAGTCCAGCGCGCCGAACGCAAGAAACTTCGATACATTATCACGCCTGAAGGTATCGCCTTGCGCGCCCGCTTGACGATTGATTATATCGAGCGTTCTCTGGATGTGTATCGCAAAACCCGCTTGCGTGTCAAAAAGCATTTGGACGCGATCCGGGCGGCGGGCTTTAATCGAG
>DATCTP010000174.1:0-2705 GCA_036567885.1 Anaerolineales bacterium
TTATAGATATAGCCTAAATCGAGATACGCATTCACTTGATTTATTAATTCATTAGACCAATCTGGCTGATTGAGGGCGTATTGAAATCGTTTTATGGCCGTTTCATAGTCCTGTGCTTTATAAGAAAGCAATCCTCCCAAGAAGGAAACTAATGTGCTAGTTTGTTCGCCAATTTTTTGTTGGAGAGAGAATGATTGGAGTTCGGCAATGGTTGCTTGTGGCTTATAGGTCTCGCTTTGTTGAAGAACGTCAAATTTCGATGGTGAAAGATTTTCAATATGCAAAGTTAATTCAGGGTTTTCGGTGGGGCGATACCAACCCCAAAAAACAAGGTCGGCTTGATATTGCTGTCCTAATTGACGCGCATAGGTACTCCCTTGGGCAATAGTTACGGTTTCATTTATTGGGATGATTTTTATATCTTTGTCGCCTCCTAATGAAGCATTCAGTTGTTCCAGTATCTGATTTCGTAAGCCGAACGTTTCTTCTGGTCCGTCAAATTGCGCAATGACCACAATAACTTTGTTTTGATTTTCTTGTACTGTCAATTGCTGTTTGTATTGCTTGTAAACCCATACTCCAACCGGTGAGATTACTGTAATAATTAATAGAATCCTTGCAACCCATTTCCAAACCTTAGCGATTTTCGCGAAGAAACTAAACCATATTAAGAATATAGCCAAAAATGCCAGCGCAACGACCGCTGCATTCCATGCTATTTGAGTATCTCCTTCAAATATTTGGAGCAATTGAACAGCTGATAGGACCCCGGCTATAACCGTACAAAGTGAGACAATAAAAAGCCAAACCTTATTTGAGCTTATCTTCTCGATAGTTGATTTTTTGGTTCGAGGCTTTTTGGGCATGTTAATTTCCTTTTGGTTATGGTTGCCGATAATATAGCACAAAAACACTCGATGATACAATTGGCAAAATTTATTTTCAGGAATGGCTATGAACAACATCCGTCCACGCTTGAGCATGATGACCGAAGAACAAATCGAGCAGGCACGTCACTACATCTACCGCGTCCACGCCGTGCAACGTATGTTCGAACGGAAAATATCCGAGAAGAAAGTCCGCGCCGCGTTGGAAGCTGGGGATATGATCGAGGATTATTCCGCCGAGATGCCGGAGCCGAGCAAATTGATACTTGGGTTTCAGGGCAAGCGTCCATTTCATGTGGTGGCGTCGGAGAATGCGGGAGGAAACGAAATCACGGTCATTACGGTTTATGTCCCGGATGCGGACAAATGGAAAAAAGATTTTCGGAGCCGGAAGTGAAGGGCGTTCACCACAAAGGCACAAAGGCACGAAGGGACTCAAAGATTTTTTTCTCCATCTTTGCAAACGATAGGTTTAATTCATGAAGTGCCTTGTTTGCAGGCAGGCGGAACTGCTCCGCGGCTTCACGTCCGTGACCTTGGAGCGCGCTGAAACAAAATTGACCATTACAAACGTACCCGCGCTCGTCTGTCCGAGTTGCGGCGATGCCTGCGTGGATGAAGATGTAGCTGTGCGGCTGTTGGGCAGTGCGGAGCGTGCAGTTGAAATGGGAATGCAGGGAGGCGTCCGAAAATATGGCGCGATGGGCGATTGAACAATGAAAAAGGTTATATTGTTGATAGCGCTGTTGTTTTTTATCGCTGCTTGCCAACCAGCCGACAATAAAGCTTTACCATCGCCTGTTGTTGTCCCATCGATTACCTCAACGCCTCCGCCCACGCCGACATTAACACCATCTCCAACTCCCACTGTTGCTCAGTTGATGGCTCCCTACACGATTGACGGACTTCGTCATCATCAATTCAAAAGCGGGAAGATCACAGTTATCTCCACGCTTGAAACAACAAATATTTACACTCGCTACTTTATCAGTTATCCCAGCGATGGCTTGACCATCACCGGCGTGATGCAAATTCCTATTAATGGTCATCCGCCGTTTCCGGTCATCATCATGAATCACGGATACTTTGACCGCGAAGGATATGTCCCCGGCGATGGAACCTTTCGCGCCGCGGAATATCTCAACCAACGCGGTTACATTACGCTCGCCTCGGATTATCGCAGTTGGGGTAAGTCGGATATCGGTCCCAGTTTTTTCTACACGGGGCTTGCCATTGACGTCATCAATTTGATGAACGCGGTGCCATCCATTCCGCAGGCGGATGCAAGCCGCATCGGCATGTGGGGACATAGCATGGGCGGCGGTGTCACGGCGAAAGTGATCGTTGTCGATTCGCGCGTCAAAGCTGCGGTGTTTTACTCCACTGTCAGCGCGGACGATGCGGATTTGATCGCGCTGTGGGGCATGGGTTGCATCGGCGACATCCACGCCGGGGAAGTGAGTTCCGATTGCAATTCATCCGATATCGTTCCGTTGAGTTTGCCATCAGAATTGATCAGCGCCTATCGAACCGCGTCCCATGACGTCAATTTGCTTCACCAGATTTCCCCGATCTATCATCTGGACCTGGTTACGGCTCCCGTTGAGATTTCTTATGGCACCAAGGACAGTCCCGCAATAGGCGGGGCGCTGCCGGAATGGTCGGAGAAACTTTATCAGGCATTCAAAGATGCGGGTAAGAACGCCCAGCTCTTTGCGTACGACGGTCAATATCATTCCTTCAATGGCGACGCATGGCTGGCGTTTATGGATCGCACGACACAATTCTTCGATCAATACGTGAAGAACGCGGCTCCGT
>DATCTP010000175.1:0-3744 GCA_036567885.1 Anaerolineales bacterium
AGCCATCGGAGATATACACCAACCTGACGCCGGTGCCAACACTGACGCCCACGCCCGTTCCACAAGGAACGTACGCGCCCGCTGTGATTGTGTTATTGACCGATGGAGAGAACAACGAGAATCCGGATCCGCTTGCCGCGGCGCAAACTGCGGCAAACCGCGGCGTGCGGATTTACACCGTCGGCATTGGAAGCGCGGCGGGAACCAATTTACACATTAACGGCTTCACCGTGCACACGCAATTGGATGAAGGACTATTACAACAAATCTCTCAGATCACTGGCGGAACCTATTACAACGCGCAGAACGAACAGGACTTGATCAAAGTCTATAACAACCTGAATCCGCAATTGGTGGTGACGCCGGAGGTGACGGAGGTCACTTCCATTTTTGCGGGCGCCGGTATTCTGCTGATGCTGGTCGGCGGAATGTTTTCACTATTATGGTTTAGCCATTTACCGTAGGTCACGTTTAAAACGTGACCTACATAGATGTTTGGAGAAAGCACATGACATGGCTTTGGCCTTCTTTCCTTTACTTACTTATATTAATCCCTCTGCTGATCGTCGCCTACATTTTGATATTGAGGCGGCGTCGGCGCTTCGCGGCACGTTATTCGAGTCTGGCGTTGGTGCGCGTTGCGCTTCCGCGTCATTCGTGGCTGCGACGGCATTTGCCATTTATCTTGTTCCTGCTGGCGTTGACCGGTTTGATCGTCGCCGTATCGCGTCCGGTCAGCGTGGTGAGCGTACCGGCGGGCAAAGCCACTGTTATTCTCACCATTGATGTTTCGCGAAGCATGTGCTCCACCGACATCAAACCCACACGCATCCAAGCCGCGGAAAATGCGGCGCTATCGTTCATTCAACGTCAAGGCTCAAACACGCAAATCGGACTGGTTGCTTTTTCTACTTTCGCCGAAATGATCCAGCCGCCAACCAGTGATCGGAATCTACTGGATGCGGCGGTCAAGAGTTTGCTTGTAGGTCGCAGAACCGCGATTGGAAGCGCAATCCTCACGGCGATAGACGCAATCGCTCAAGTGGATAAGAATGTCGCACCGAGCATCACCGATTCAAATCCGGGAATTGAACCGGCTCCCGTTCCCAAGGGCGCCTATGTGCCTGACATCATTGTCCTGCTCACCGACGGAGTCAGCAATACCGGACCATTGCCGTTGGACGCGGCGCAACAAGCGGTAGATCGCGGTATACGAGTCTACACGATTGGCTTTGGAACTCCGAACGGTTCCGAGTTTGCGATGTGTCAAAGTGATAGCCAATACGGATTTGGAGGCGGCGGATACGGAGGAGGTTTCGGGTTCGGCGGCGGTGGATTCGGCGGCTTTGGTGGCGGCTTCGGCGGATTCCGACGCGGCATTGACGAAGCGACTCTAAAACAGGTCGCGGCGATGACCGGTGGAACCTATTATTCCGCTTCGAGCGCCGGCGAACTCCAAAGCGTTTTTAACAGCCTGCCAACTTATCTGATCATGAAGCACGAAACCACAGAGATCAGCGTGTTCTTTACCGCGTTCGGAGCATTGCTCGCCGCGCTGGCTATCCTGCTTGCGTTGCTCTGGCATCCACTGCCATAATTAATCGCATCTACAATAAGCACTCTTTTCCAGCTCAGGTGTGCTAAGTTATTTCATCTCCTGGTTGTCGTCTAAAACGACAAGGGAGGGTTGGGACGCGTCAAGTTGAGGCTGGCTCTCCGTTTCATGGATATATCGTTTGCCGCGCAAGAGAGAAGCCACTGCAGAAATCAGCCCGAGCACTGCTGAAATGGAAAAGGCAATCCGCAAGCCATAGTCAAATGGAGCCGAGATCAAGTTTGGGAAGAAAGGCTTGCTGAGAAGCAAGGCTTGCGAAGCCGCTGGCAGTTGTTGTAGCACTGCCGCAGGTAAAAGCGCCTTCATTGGGTTGTATCCGAGAAAAGCCGCGAACAATGCGGCGGTCGGAGGCAGATTCGCAACCTGGTGAGCAATATTGTTTGGAACGCCAGCTTGCGCCAGCCCTTGATATAAGGCAGTGGGCAAATGGGAAGCCAGCCCAATGGTGACCATGGTAAAGATCCAAGTGATGCTGAGCGTGTTGGCTGTGTTTTGGAATGTGGCGCGCATCCCTGATGAAGCGCCGCGATGTTCTGCAGGAACGGAGTTCATAATGGCCGTGGTGTTCGGAGAGACGAACATCCCCATGCCCATTCCAATGACTAAAATCGCCAGGGCAAAATAGATATAGGTGAAGTTGATCGGCATCAGATACAGCCCTGTGAAGCCTACCACTGTGACCAACATACCGGCGGTTGAAAAGATGCGCGCGCCATAGCGATCGGAAAGGAAGCCGCTGATGGGTCCCAAAATCATAAAGCCTATCGTCAGCGGAAGCATATAGATGCCCGCCCACAACGGTGTATCTTCAAAAGAAAAACCATGCAAAGGCAGCCAGATTCCCTGCAACCAAATGATGATCATCAGGTTGAGGCCGCCGCGCGCCAACGCTGCAAGGAAACCGGCAAGGTTGCCCGCGCTGAACATCCGAATCTTAAATAACTCGAGCCGGAACATCGGTTCTTTGGCGCGTCGCTCAACAAAGACAAATGCGATCAGCGCCAAGGCGCCACCGATGAGACACGTGAGAACAAAGGGACTCCCCCAGCCCATTGGCGATGTGCCGTATGGCTCAATCCCATACGTGGTCCCAACCAGAAGACCCGTCAAGCCAAACGCAAAAAGGATATTGCCGGGAATATCGAGATGCTGATGTTTACGAATTGTGGCTGTTTCATGAAGGGCGAGATAAGCCCAAATGGTTCCGCCTACAGAAAACGGAACGCTGACAAGAAATACATCACGCCAATTGATCGCCGCCAGAAGTCCTCCAGCCAAGAGTCCAAGAAACGTACCGCTTGTACCAGCAATCATGTTGATGCCCATTGCCAGCCCGCGTTGATTCGGTGGGAACGCATCGGTAATGATCGCGGTGGAGTTCGCCATCAGGAACGCACCTCCTACTGCTTGAACAAGGCGGAAGATAATAATCTGCATGGCGGCGCCATTGCCCGTGCCATTTACCAGATAAAGCATGATCGAACCAACAGCAAAGATGGCGAAGCCGAGATTGTAAAGTCGCACTCGCCCAAACATATCAGAGATGCGGCCAAAGGTAACCAACAACGTCGCGGTGACAACTAAATATCCCATTAGCGTCCAGAGCAGATAGTCGGTCTCTCCGGGCGCAAGCGGATTCAATCCAATCCCGTGAAAAATGGCTGGCAGGGAAATCTCGACGATGCTTCCATCCAGCATCGCCATGAAGATTCCCAGCGTGGTATTGGAGAGAGCAATCCATTTGTAGGCGATTCGCCCTTTTGCAATTTCAGGTTTCTTTTCCATAATTCCTTCGTAAGTGAAATAGTTTCAAAATGCAAGTATCTATTATACCTTTTTACAGGACAGCAGGCAAGATAAATTACAAAATTATGAATTCATCATTTTTGATAATCCGTCGGCGTGACCATGCGATCCGGTTCTGAGACGAGAATATCAGCCATAATCCGCATTTTCTCAGGCTACACAAACATCTACTGACTCTATTTCCATACAGATTGCCTCCTTGCCTTCTATGACCCCAAAATATCAGTCATCTGGCTGTCATGTCGGAACAGTATACTTTGGGCTTGAAAATACCGAACGGAGAAACCATGAAAAAACAACTTACCGCTTTTGTCGCCGCCATC
>DATCTP010000176.1:0-3924 GCA_036567885.1 Anaerolineales bacterium
CAGGGGAATGAACATGTCCTCGGTGCGCGTTTTGCGGATGCGAACTTCTTCGTCCGTGAAGATTTGAAACACAAGCTGGAGGAATTTCGTCCCAAACTTTCCGGCTTGATCTTCCAGACCAAACTTGGCTCGATGCTGGACAAATCTGAACGCATCGTAAAGTTAACGGATGAAATTGTAGCTATATTGGGCTTATCAAATGATGAAACGCAAAACGCAAAACGCGCCGCGTTCTTGATGAAGGCTGACCTCGTTACGCAAATGGTCACCGAGATGACCCCGCTGCAAGGCATCATCGGACGCGAGTATGCGGTGCGAAGCGGCGAAAATGCCGACGTGGCTTTGGCAATCGGTGAACAGTATCAACCTGTTCCGAAATCAAGGATTGGCGTTGCGATTGCATTGGCAGATCGAATCGATTCGCTGGTCGGACTCTTTGCAGCGGTATTGGCTCCTACTGGCGCGAAAGATCCATTCGGCTTGCGCCGCGCCGCGATTGGAGTTGTCCAACCACTAATTGAACATGGCGTTTCATTTGATCTGCGCGAAGCTGTTAAGCAAGCCGCGAAGTTGCAACCAGATTCAGTCAGGGATGTAGTTCAAGAAACCGCAGGACCGATAGCCACTAATATTTTTTACACTGTATTGAGCAATGAAATACAAAATCAAGTGCTTGAATTTATTGCTGGTCGTTTGAGTGTTGTGTTGAAAGACATGAACTACAAGTATGATGTTGTTGATGCCGTCCTTGCGGCGCAATCGAATAACCCGGCAGGTTCTGCGCGTGCGGTCAAACAACTGCAAGTATGGGTTGAGCGTAAAGATTGGTCAACAATTCTGGATGCCTTCGCGCGTTGCGTAAGAATTACCAGAGATCAAAAACAAGTATTCAAAGTGAATCCAAAGAACTTTGCAGAGAAAGCAGAAGAGGCGTTGTTCAACGCTTTGGAGAAAGCGGAATCCGCTTCACGTCACGAAGGAAGCGTGGATGACTTTCTCAATGCCTTTGTTCTGATGATTCCCGCCGTCAATGAATTCTTTGATAAAGTCTTGGTTATGGCAGATGACAGAGCTCTGAAAGAAAATCGTTTAGGTTTATTGCAAAGGATTGCGGCGCTATCGAACGGCGTCGCCGATCTCTCCAAACTCGAAGGGTTCTAAATAGATTCAAAATTGCCTAAGCGCCAAGACGAAGAGTCATGGCGCTTTTTGTAATTAATGTCATCTTTTCGAGAGGATTAAGTTGAGCCTATAATTTAACTATATTCACCATGAATTGTTTGGGGTTGGCCCGTGCAGGGAGGTCAACGAAAGAGAGTGTGCAATGGCAAAAAAGCAGGAGAATGTTATTCAGCAGGCAGAGCAGCTTTTGCGAGAAGGCAAGGGGTTGGAAGCGCGTTCATTGATGGTTGAATACATACAGCAAAATCCAACCTCCGCACAAGGCTGGTGGTTATTAAGCCAACTGGTGGCTGATGAAAAACAGCAGATAGATTGTCTCGAACGGGTCATCCAATTTGACCCGAACTATTTTCCGGCGCGGACGCGCTTGGAGGAGTTAAAAGATGAACTCGCGCCCAAGCCAACCGCACCTTTCTACACTGCCTCCTCGCAGCAAGTCGTTTCGGTTAATAGAAATGCAGGAACGCATCTCGTTGCTACAAAATCCGAACAGCCGCGTCCTGTTCAGCGTACCTCAAGACCGGTCAAATCCTCGGCGCGAACGGATTGGATTTTGCTTGGTGCTTCCTTTTTGATTTTGATGAGCATAATCGTAATCGGATTCGGCTTTGTGATCGTGAATCAATTACGGCAACAATCCGCTCCTCAGGTTGCCGTTCAGCCAACAGTGGGTAGGACAATGGTTTCCCAACACACTTTGCCGACTACATGGATAGCTACTGTTACGCCACCCGTGCATTACGCTACTTTTATTGCCGGAGATTATGCTGCAACTTCAACACCTCAGATGTTGTTCAAACTAATGGGGCCATCTATTGGATTGTTCGCTCCTGATTTTACCTTGACAGATGTTGCCAGCGGAAATCAAGTCAGTATGAGTAATTATACTGGCAAGGCTGTCCTTCTTTACTTCTGGGCGACATGGTGTCCGCATTGTGCGAATGAAGTATCCTCTGTGCAATCCGTCTATAGCCAATATAAAAATAAAGGTTTTGCGGTATTAGCTGTGGATGTAGGAGAAAACGCGGCGAAGGCGCGCAATTATCGGAGTGCTCATGGTCTCACTTTTTCCATTTTGAACGACTCGGGCGCACAAGTCGCTGGAAAATACCGCATCTCTGCATTTCCCACAAATTTCTTTATTACTTCAAATGGACAGATTTCTTCCATCACGATTGGCGAACTTTCCTATTCAAGCTTAAATGCAAAGGTCAGTTCGTTGTTGCCTTTCGCCCAATGAAGCGGGGGGCTGGTAACCTCTTCTCGAGTTTATCCAAACTTCTCGATGAATTTCTGCCGCGTCATCCAGAACTCAGTGTGTTGCATTTCCAACATTTTTCTATATCGCGCGCTGACAGGGTTATACGCCCACATCAACCACCAGCCGTAAAAGTTTTCCCAAAATTCGCCGAACGCTCCTTCTTTTCGTGGATACGGAAAGATCGTAAATCCCATGTGCTCAAAACTTTTGCGGCCGCCATCCGCTTGCTCATGTGAAACAAACGTGGTGATTCCGCCGATGACTTGAACATCGCGCAACGAAGGGGTGTCTTGGATATATTTTGCAGCCAGCTTCATTGAATAAGAGATCAGGCGCTGGAGTTTCAATCCGTAAGCAATATCCGCTCCTTTGTCCGGGATGATCGGCATATGTTCGTTCCAAAAATGGATGAAGAGCGCCTTTGAGTCGGATCCAATGATTTGATTGGGGAAGGCAATGTCGTGATTGATCCGACCAATTTGAATCCGAAGAACACATTGCGGGTCGTCTGTGAATGGCTCAACGCCTTCGACGCGGCTTAGCCAATTGTCGAAACGCCGAATGACCATACGCAGTAAATTCATTATCTTTGAATTAACCAAATGCCGACAACGATTGCCAGCGTGCCCAGCCATTGACGTTCCGAGACCGGCTCTTTGAAAATCCAACTGGCGGCGACCATCTGCACGCCGAGAACCGTCAAGCCGGTGGTGAGGGGAAAGGCAACGCTCAACGGCATGTATTTCAACATCCAAGTTAAGGTGATTACGGTGATGAAGCCAGCGAGGTTGCCAACCACTTGCCATGTGACGAGTCCGCGCCAGCTATCGCTCAAGGCGGAGACGCGGAAGGCGGCATTCGCCAAAACATTGAATCCAAGGTTGACAACGATCAGCCAGAAGACCAACGCTGAAGTGCTCTCGATTTTTGGAATCGAGATACTCGTAAATCGATTATTGAACATGTTGCACCTCCTTGAAGTCTATATTCATTATGACACAATCTCGAACAAGTTTGCAAGATTTGCAAAACAATTCAAATAAAATTTCAACAAATTCTCAATGAGGTTTGCAATGGTTAAGAAAGATGCCGCCTCATCAATGGCAGTATAATTCCAAAAGATATGTCAACCACGGACGAAATCAAATCGCGCATCGATATCGTTGACCTCGTTTCGGAGGCGGGAGTCAAACTGCGCAAGACCGGCAGGAACTACACCGGCTTTTGTCCGTTCCACACGAACAAACACACGCCCGCGTTTGTCGTCTGGCCCGAAACGGGAACGTGGCGCTGTTTTGGCGAATGCAATGAGGGCGGCGACATCTTCAAATTCGTGATGAAGAAAGATGGGATTGATTTCAAGGAAGCGCTCCAGAAACTGGCTGACCGCGCCGGTGTAAAGATTGAATCCGTTCAACGCGAAACGCCGATTCAAAAAGAAGCATATCAACATCTTCGCGACTTGTTGGAAGACGCGATAC
>DATCTP010000177.1:0-5901 GCA_036567885.1 Anaerolineales bacterium
CCGAACGAAGCGTAATGATCAACTCGGTCAGGTCCAGCGCCGCCCACACCAACGCCAACGTCAATGGATTGGAAGCGGTGATTGCCAGCAGTCCCAATCCGCACAAAGTCAGCGAGCCAGCCCAGGCGAATGCGCTTGTAAAGGTTTCATTCACGGAAGCTGTCAATAAAATCGAAACCGCCAGCGTGACCAAACTCAATGCGTAGGGCCAAATGATCGTCTCGGCGGTGAAGGATGGCGATTCGGAGAAAAGACTGGTTGGTTTCCACGCCAGGAGGTTAAAAGATAAAGGCATATTGGTCTGCCACAATAAAACGCTGATCCATGCCAGCAACGCGCCGCCCACCGAAGTCAGCCAGGTCAAGCGAAATTCAGGCCGCATGATTTGCAGGATCACAACCGCGAGTGCAGTCAGAAACAAAAGCAAAGCTGTGATTAGGATTAACATGATGTAGGATTATTTTATCAGTTTTGATAGTCAATCGCCATACTGGCTTTGGTAAAATCATATCCATGCCGCGACATCGCTTATGGACACTATTTTCTTTATTGGTTTTGCTGGTTGTATCAGCATGCGCTTCTTCTCCCGATTTGAAATCGACTCCTGATCCCAATCTTCCTCCTTCCCCCACGCCATTCCAGCCGGGCGCTGATTCATCATCTCCCGCGCCAACTTTTGATTCTCAAAATATTGCCACGTTCACACCTTATCCGCTGACAGTTCCGAGAAATGGAACATATCCTACGCCGCAGGTTTCGTCGAGCGGCGACACGCCGTCCGTGACGATTGACCCGCTAACCGGTCTGCCGCCCGCCGATCCGAGTTTGCTTCAACGCCGCCCGCTTGCGATCAAGATCGCTTTGTATCCGCGCGTGGTTCCCATCTTCGGTCTGTCGCTGGTGGATGTCGCGTTTGAATATTATATTGAATGGGGCGACTCGCGGTTCATCGGTGTTTTTTACGGTCAAAACGCCAAACAAGTGGGTCCGGTGCGCTCCGGTCGTTTTTTTGACGAACACGTTCTGCGTATGTATCATGCGTACTATGTTTTTAATAACGCGGATCCACGCGAACAAGATTATTTCTATGGCAGTGACTTTCAAAAATTTCTCGTTCCGCCCGGTGCGGACGGTGCAGCTTGCCCGCCGTTCTTTACATTTCGATACAGCAAAGATGTTGCCGATGTCGGTCACTTTGAGCAGTATTTTGATACTACGAAATTCAGTGCCTGCCTTGCTAACAAAAAAGGCGCTGACAATTCGTATCCATCCTTGCGTTCCAGTTTCTTTAGCGGACAGGCTCCCATCGGCGGCATACCGGTAAACCGCATTTATACGCGTTATTCGCCGAACGATTACAATTATTGGGAATATGATCCTGCATCGGGCAGGTATCTCCGCTATCAACAGCCCAATGATCTCGGCGATCCGGTGGAAACCTATGTTCCGCTTATGGATAACCTGACGAACCAACAGGTTGCGGCAGATAACGTGATTACTTTATTCGTTCCGTATACATTTGCGAATGCGAATGAACAACAAGACGAGATTTATCACGTCAATTTGATCGACTCAGGAAACGCGTTCGTGTTTCGTAATGGCGTTGCGATTCCCGCACGTTGGTTCCGCACCGATATTAATCAGCCATTGTTGATCACGAATCTGGACGGCTCGCCCATTTACTTGAAGCCGGGTCAAACATTTTTTCAAGTTATCGGGATAACTTCCACTGTTTTAAAGAATGGTGCCGATTGGCGTTTTGAGTTCCATACGCCGTAGGTGTAAAATAGATTTGGCTCAAAAATAAATCCAAACCAATCAGGAGCATGAAATGACCGAGAACGAATTCCGTACAGAAAAAGATTCACTGGGTGAACTGCGAGTCCCAGCCAAAGCTTTATTCGGCGTGCAGACAGAACGCGCCGTGGAGAATTTTCCAATTTCCGGTTTGCATCCGTGGCGCGCATTCATTTGGTCGGTGGCGGCCGTCAAGCGCGCTGCGGCTGAAGTTAATTTTGATCTGGGTCTGTTCAACGACCGCGAAGTGGACGGTAAAAAATTCACCGCAAGGCAATTGTCCGATGCCATCCGAAAAGCCGCGCAGGAAGTGATGGACGGCAAATGGGATTCGGAATTTGTGGTTGATCCGTTTCAAGCGGGCGCAGGCACAAGCCATAACATGAACGCCAACGAAGTCATCGCCAACCGCGCCACGCAAATCCTCGGCGGCGAGTTGGGCAAGTATTATGTTCATCCCAACGATCATGTCAACATGGCGCAATCCACCAACGATGTGATTCCCGCGTCGATTCGTCTCGGTGGATTATGGCGTTTGGATGAATTGCTGACTTCGCTCAAGAATCTTCAATCTGCGCTGGAAACGAAGTCGCGCGAATTTGACAATGTTGTGAAATCTGGTCGCACGCATCTTCAGGACGCCGTGCCGGTTCGACTCGGTCAGGAATTTGGCGCGTACGCCAAGGCGATCTCGCGCGAATCCGAACGCATCGCGCGTTCGGCGGAGGGCATGAGGCGGCTTGGAATCGGCGGTACCGCGGTCGGGTCCGGATTGAACGCGCATCCCGAATATCACAAGCGGATGATCAAGAAATTATCCGAGTTGACGGGCTTGAAATTGTATGAGTCGGATAATTTATTTGAGTCAATGCAGTCGCTGGCGGATGCCGCAGATTTCTCCGCTTCGATTCGCACGCTGGCGTTGACCTTGATTCGCATCGCCAACGATTTTCGTTTGCTTGCTTCGGGTCCCTCGACCGGCTTGGATGAGATTCGTCTGCCCGCGGTTCAACCCGGTTCAAGCATCATGCCGGGCAAGGTGAATCCGGTGATGGCGGAGATGCTGGATCAGGCGATGTTCTATGTGATTGGCTGCGACACGGCGATCATGATGGCAGTGCAAGCCGGGCAATTGGAATTGAATGTGATGATGCCAATTGCTGGACACAACTTGTTCGAGATGATGCAAGTGACTATTGGCGCAGTCAATGCATTTACGGAACGAGCCGTCAAGGGTCTGACCGCGAACCGCGAAAAGGCCGAAGGCTGGCTCTCGAAAAATGCAATTGTGGTGACCGCGTTGAATCCGGTGATCGGATATTCTCAGGGCGCGGCGTTGGTGAAAGAAGCATTGGCGAAAAACGCTTCGATCCGCGAATTGGCAGTTGAGAAAGCAAAGACAGGCGCACTCAAACATCGCGATGAAGATCGTCCTGTGACTGTGGATGAAATCAATAACGCGCTTTCGGATTTACGCAAACTCACCGAAGGCGGAATCGCGGGCGGCGCTGGAGGCGGAGGATAAAGCATTTCACCACAGAGACACAGAGGGCACAAAGTTCTTCTTTGGGAATACTAAGGAATCTCTGCCTGCACCATAAAGGCACACGTGTGTCCTTTGTGCCTTTGTGGTGCATCTTTAATCTCAGAAGTTTTTAATCGGCTGATAATAAAATCATCTGCATGATAAAGAAATATGCTTTCAAAGGCTGGACCTTTCTTTTACGAGGCACAGCCTTTTTCTTAATCCTTCTATCGGTCTTTTATCCAACTTTAATTGCGAGCGCGCATCCGATTGACATGTATGCTCAAACCCAATCGGTCCTGATTGCGCCGGACGGAATTCAAATCGATTGGAAAATCACGCCGGGTCCGCTGCTGGCGGATGCGATCTGGAGCGCGGCGGATCAGAATCAAGATGGCGTGATCAGTTTGCAGGAAGCGCAAGCCTGGATCGCGCCGTGGATTTCCGGATTGACCGTCTCGTTGGACAATCAGCCGGTAGCTTTGAGTCAAACGCAGGAACTGCATTGGCCCGCTACAGTGGATGTCATGCGCACCGGTGAAGATTCCATCGAAATGTATTTGCTTGCCAAATTACCGGCGGGACTGAGCGGCAAACATGCGATTGTGATTCATAATTCGCATCTGGAAGCCAATAGCCTGAACTGGTTTTCTGTTTCGGCTCAACAAAACATGAAGTTTGATCAACCTGCGCAGAACAACGGCTTACTTGGTTTTGATATTTTTTTCCCCAATTCATCTAATCCAGCAACGTCTGCTTTGACCTCGTGGAACAGCGGCACGCCGAACCTACCCAGTTTTACGAACGCCGTTTCGCAGATGGCGGGAAATCTTTCCAACTCGAATCAGACTTCGCAGCAAGCGGGCAGCCCGACGATGGTTACCTCAGCGCTGGTTGGATTGGTCAAGATACCGGAGTTGTCTCCGATTTTCCTGCTTGGCGCATTTTTATTGTCGCTGGTTTTGGGAAGTTTGCATGCGCTGACTCCCGGTCATGGAAAGACGTTGGTGGGCGCATATTTGATTGGTTCGCAAGCAAAGACGCGGGACGCGGTCATCCTTGGCACCATTGTGACCATCACTCATACTGGCTCTGTTTTATTGCTGGGCGCGGTCACGTTGATTGCCTCGCACTATATTCTTCCTACTTTGATCGCTCCGTGGCTGGAGGTGGCCTCCGGCGTGCTGGTGATTGGATTCGGAATCAATCTGTTGATTCAAAGAAGACAGGATTTGATTCGTTTTACATCCAGGCAAACCAAGAAACCGGTGGGGGAGTTCTCTATCAAAGTAGCGGAACATAATCACGAGCATTCGTCGAGTCTGCTTCATGCTCATGACCATGAGCATGACGATGATCCGCATCACGATCATACTCATACCCATGCCTTGCCATCTAACGAGATTACTTGGAAGTCTCTTTTGACCTTGGGCGTTAGCGGTGGTCTCGTTCCGTGTCCCGATGCGATTGCCATTTTGCTTGTGGCTGTTGCGGTGAATCGAATCGCTTTTGGCATGGTTTTGATTCTCGCTTTCAGCATCGGTCTGGCAATGGTGTTGATTGCCATTGGAATCGCCATGGTTCAGGGAGCCCGCTTTGTAGCGCGAAGCGATCGGTTATCCCGTTTCAGCGTGTATGCGCCGGTGGTCAGCGCGGTGGTGGTATCGGGATTGGGGATCGCGTTGACGGTCAGCGCTTTGAATTCGTTGAATTTCTTTTCAATGGTCGCCCGCTCACCGGCGAGTCAGAGCGCTTCCGTTGATTCAAAGCCAGCATCGTTCAATGTCAAACAGGCGAAGTTGATTTATCTCGCGCCGGACAGCCAACCGCAAAGCGAAGATCAATTATTTGTGGTTCCGTTGAGCGGAGGAACGCCGACTCAATTGACCAAAGAATCTTCGGGCGTTTCCGGTTATGCGGTCTCGCCGGATGCGCAAACGATTCTTTACACAACATTCAAAATGGATGGCAGTTCCTCTATCACGGCGATCCATGTGGACGGAACTCAACAACGACAGATTTTGAATTGCCCCACATCTCAATGCGGCGATCCGCAATGGTATCCGGATGGTCAAAAGATCGTGTATCAACGACTCGATTATTCGCAGGATTCTGCCTTATCGAAGTTCAGCATTTGGTGGCTGGATATGCAGACTGGCAAAACCATGCCGGTCTTTCAGGATCAAGCTTTTCCAAGTTCGGCTCCCGCGTTTTCTGAGAACGGGCAATGGTTAAGTTACATTTCACCGGCGAACAATACGATCCAAATCTATCACCTTCAAGATGCAAAGAACATTTCCATTCCCATTGGTTATCAAGGCTTGATGCCGGAAGTCTGGAGTCCCACATCGGATTCGATTTTGTTTTGGGATGCGGTCTCGCCACAAGCCGGATCATCCATTCATGTCAAACGATATATCTTGAGTTCCGGTCAGAAGATTGATTTAGGCGGGACACAGGATCAAACGGATTACTCCGCTTCGTGGTCGCCGACCGGACAGTGGATCGCCATTGATCGGAATTTATCCACATCTGACAGCACGAAGAAGGGCGATCAGGTTTGGCTAGTGCATCCTGAT
>DATCTP010000178.1:0-3088 GCA_036567885.1 Anaerolineales bacterium
ACTCAACTAATGCCTTGAGATCAATATCTTTGTTGCGACCAAACTTGCGCGGGTTCACGCCGACAATCGGCATGAGACGCGTCACGAAGCGCAGGAATTTATGAGGGAAAACATGGAAGTATAAAGCACGCGCTTTAAACGGCAATCCGCTTTCGGGGTGGAATGAAGCGTCATCTGATTTTTCAAAAGCAAGCACAGTCGCTTGTTGAATATGGATATGATCGGGATGACGATATCCGCCAATCGGGTCAAACGTTAAAACAATATCCGGTTTGAGTTCGCGAATATATTTGACGACTTTTCCCGCGACTTCATCAATCGAATGATTGATCTGCGCGTTGGGATCTTTGTTTGCATCCATGCCCGGCATTCCTGAATCGCGATAATCCAAGAAGAAAACATTTTTCAATCCCAAATGTTCCGCCGCGCAGCGTAACTCGCCTTCGCGTAATTCGCCAATAGATTTGAAACCTTTCATATATTCAGGATCCACCGTGCCCGCTTCGCCGCGCGTCGCGCAGACATAATAAACATCATAGCCTTGGCGCGCATACAATGCCAGTGTGCCACCCATTCCAAAAGATTCATCGTCGGGGTGTGCAAGAACAGAAAGAATAGTTTTTGTCATATCGCCTCGTTTATAATTTGATAAGTATAACGCTAAAGGAGACGAGATGAAATTTGAAACCCTTACCATTCACGCAGGACAAGAGCCCGATCCGAACAACGGTGCGGTGATGACGCCCATCTATCAAACATCCACCTTCGCGCAAGACGGCGTAGGCAAAGCGCGGCAGGGATATGAATATGCGCGCACAAAAAATCCAACGCGGCTTGCGCTCGAAAATTGTGTCGCCGCGCTCGAAGGCGGAGGATTTGGAATTGCCTTTTCTTCCGGATTAGCCGCAACCGATACCGTTCTGCGATTAACAAACAGCGGCGATCATGTTCTCGCAGGCAATGATGTTTATGGCGGAACATTTCGTTTATTTGATAAAGTGCTGCGCCGCTTCGGTCTCGACTTTGATTTTGTTGACACAACCGATCCCGAATCTGTGGCTGATAGTTTGACTCCGTCCACACGCATGGTTTGGCTTGAGACCCCGACCAATCCCCTGCTGAGCATCACCGATATTCGCGCGGTTGCGGAAATCGTTCATGCACATTCCAATCATCCACTGCTGGTTGTAGATAACACGTTTGCAACACCATACAATCAGCGTCCGCTTGGACTGGGCGCGGACATCGTCGTCCATTCGATGACCAAATATCTCGGCGGGCATTCGGATGTGGTCGGTGGAATAGCAATCGTAAAAGATAAATCCTTGTACGAAAGACTGGCTTTCTTGCAAAACGCAGTCGGCGCGGTGCCAGGACCAATGGATTGTTTTTTAGTTTTGCGCGGACTTAAAACATTGCACATTCGAATGGAGCGCCACGCAGAGAATGCGTTAGCGCTTGCAGATTATTTATCCCAGCATCCAAAAGTGGCAAAAGTGATGTATCCGTTTCATCAAAGTCATCCGCAAATTCAAGTCGCTAAAAGACAAATGCGAACTGGAAGCGGAATGATCTCCATTATCATGAAAGACGGACGCGACGCGGCAGTCCGCTTTGCCGAAGCAACAAAGATTTTCACATTAGCTGAATCATTAGGCGGAGTCGAATCGTTGATCGAAGTTCCCGCTGCAATGACTCATCTTTCGACAGCAGGCTCGCAAATTGCAGTGGATCCGGGATTGGTTAGGTTATCAGTTGGGATTGAACATAAAGATGATTTATTGGAAGATGTGGAACAGGCTTTGAAAAAGGCTTAATCAAAAAAGACTGCCAGCACGCCGACAGTCTTTTTGATTCGACGAATTTATTTTTTCACGGCATGGATGGCAACCAACGTCACATCGTCATCTTGCTTGGCACCGTTTTGATAACTCATCAACGCATCAAATAATTTGTCGCAGACTTGTTGAGCTGAAAGTCCAACGAGTCCACTCAAAGTGGCGTTGATGCGTTCGATGCCAAACGAAACACCGTTCGGATCGCGGCAATCCGTCATGCCGTCCGTAAAAAGAACCAAGGTGCTGCCCGGTTCGAGTGTAACGGTGTGTTCATCGAGCGTGATCGCATCCCAAAGTCCGAGAGCCATTCCGGGTCCGTGTGAAACGCGTTCGACTTTCCCGTCCGGAAATAAGATCAGCGGCGGTTCGTGTCCGGCGCGCGCATAAGCAAATTCACCGGTGATAGGATTCAAAATGCCATACAACGCCGTAACAAATTGCGTTGACTTTTCCAAATGCGTGATGTGACGATTCACCAGACCCAATACCGCACCCGGCGGTAAAGCAGTATCCGCTTCCGCCATGATGAGGGCGTGAGTCCGCGCCATAAACAACGCCGACGGGACGCCTTTATCGGCCACATCGCCAATCACAACGCCGATTTGTTCTTCGCCATTTGGAAAGATATCGTAGAAATCGCCGCCCACATGGCGCGCCGGAAGAATGCGCGCCCCAAAATCAAAACTTTCCACCGATGGAAGTTGATCGGGCAGAATACTCAATTGAATTTCCGCCGCAACTTGCAATTCACGCTCGAGGCGTTCTTTCTCGATCAATTGTTCCTGCGCGGCTTTCAGTTCGTCAAACGCTTTTTGCAGTTGGCGATTCTTTTCGCTCAAATCATGAAAGGTGGCTTCATTGGTGGCATCCAGCCGCTGACTCAAAATCCGCACCATCGAATATGCCATCATGGGCCAGCGCTTTAATATTTCCTGAAACTTTGCTCGACCCATCACCCAAGTTCGCGTCTGCATTTGGGCGCGGACCGTGGCGGTGCGTTTGCCGTCAGGCAGGATCAAACTCATTTCACCGATATATTCTCCAGGTCCGCATATCCGCAGCAACAATTCATCCGAGGAATCTGCGCCCAAAAGAACTTCCAGCGCACCATCCATCACAACATAAAGATCCTCGCCCGAATCCCCCTCTCGAAAAATATATTTGCCCGGCGCGTAGGTTTCAATCGGCAGTTCATTCACCATCTGGAACAATTCAGAAGATGGAACATCCTGAAAAAGCGGAATTTTTAG
>DATCTP010000179.1:0-6047 GCA_036567885.1 Anaerolineales bacterium
CGGGCGCGGCGATCTTTATTATGGTGGCACAACCTACGAGAACAAGAATGGTTTGGGCGTGCAGTTGTCGAACGCCGCGCAACGCGCGGAAAAGTTCAGCCTGCCTCGGGTCCAGAAAGTTGCGGCGCTTCGTCCAAAGGAAAAGAAACTGCTGGCCGTGCCGATTACCAAGCTATATGATCGCGGCGTGACGGTTTCGACTGCGGAATTGCTGAATCAAAGAATCGGCAAAACGTATATTGCGCTGCATCCGTCTGCGGCGGAACTATTCAAAGTGAAGGAAGGCGAGCGCGTCACGTTAAGTCTTGAGGGCGTGAGCGAAGAGGTACCGGTCCGGATTGACGATACGATTTCGGCGGGCGTGGTTCTGGTGCCGCGTTCGATGGGGTTGCCGATCCATGGACCAACCGAAGCCAGTGTAAAGGCCATTAAAAAAGAGGCGGTGAGGTAACGATGGAGCTATGGATTGAGTGGATCATCAAAGCCTTCGTCCTGTTGTTTGCGATTTTGACAGGCTTTGCTTATTTGACTTTATATGAACGCCGCGCCCTGGCTCGTATTCAAGTCCGCATTGGACCGAACCGCGCGGGACCTCAGGGCTTGCTCCAACCGATTGCGGATGCCGTCAAATTGATTTTCAAGGAAGAGCTCACTCCGGCTCGCGCAGACAAAGTATTGTTTTTTATTGCACCGATCATGACCGTCGTGCCCGCCATGATCATTTCGGCGGTCATCCCGTTGGGAACCCAGTTCACGCTTCCATTCGTTGACCATCCCATTACACTTTACATCGCGAATATCAATGTGGGCGTGCTGTACTTGACGGCGATTGCATCCATTGCGGTTTATGGGATTGTGCTGGCGGGCTGGTCGTCGAACAATAAATATGCCATGCTGGGCGGCATGCGCTCCTCGGCGCAGATGATTTCGTATGAACTGGCGCTTGGACTTTGTTTTGTGATTGCCATCATGCTTGGCAATTCGATGAGCCTGCTCGATATTGTCGAAGCCCAGAAGGGCATGTGGTTTGCATTAATTCAGCCTGTAGGTGCTTTGATCTTCATGGTCACCACGTTGGCGGAAGTCAACCGCGCACCGTTCGATATGCCCGAAGCGGAACAGGAATTAACGGCAGGTTATCACAGCGAATACTCCGGAATGAAGTTTGCACTGTTCTTCATGGCGGAATATGAGAAGATGATCGTCATCAGCATGATCGCGGCCACGCTGTACTTCGGCGGTTTCCGCGAGTTCCCGGGCTTGCAGAATACCTGGTTCAGCGTGGACCGGAACTGGTGGCTCGGTCCCATCTATCTTTTATTGAAGGTGGTCGTGCTTCTGTTCTTTATGATCTGGGTGCGCGCCACATGGCCCCGTATCCGCTATGACCGTCTGATGGCGTTTGGCTGGAAAGTATTGTTGCCGCTTTCTCTGGTTTTGGTTTTTCTCACCGCAGTCGGTATCGTGTTGGTTCAACAATTGGGCGCGGTCTATATTTGGTTTATCCCGATTTCATCCATCGTCTCCGGTGTGATCGCGGCATTATTGGTAAATCAGTCGTTAAGAAGGAAGGTGGCTCGTGCTTAGAGAATTAACGCGTGGTCTCGCCACCACGTTCAAATCCATGTTTGAACGGCCGGTGACGATTCAATATCCGGAAGAAAAGCGGCCCGTCCGCCCGCGCTTTCGCGGACGTCATGTTTTGAAGCGCTATGACAATGGGCTGGAGAAGTGCATCGGATGCGCGCTGTGCGCCGCGGCTTGCCCGGCGGATGCGATCTTTGTGGAAGCCTCCGAAAATACGGACGAGAAACGTTTCTCGCCCGGCGACCGCTATGCGTCCACGTATGAGATCAACATGCTGCGCTGCATTTATTGTGGCTTTTGTGAAGATGCCTGCCCAACCGAGGCGATTGTGCTCGGCGACAACTATGAATTGACCTTCACGGATCGCCGCGACGCGATCTACGATAAGAACATGCTTTTGGAACCCGCACCGGCTGGCCAGCAGGTCACACCTCAGAAGACCACTCCTGGCGAATTCACACGGTCAGTGCCTCAAATGAAGGACCCGCAGGATTAGTCATGAATGCTGAATTGATCACCTTCATTATTCTTGCGATCATTGCCATTGCCGCCGCATTGGGGATGTTGTTCAGCCAAAGTGCGATTTATTCGGCGCTGTTCCTCGTGCTGAATTTTGGAACAGTGGCGGTGTTCTATATTCTTTTGAATGCACCGTTCATTGCTATGGCGCAGGTCAGTGTGTATGCGGGCGCCATCATGGTGTTGTTCCTGTTTGTGATCATGCTGCTTGGAACCGAATTGCTTCCGCCTTCGAAAGCGCTGCCGTGGCAGAGACCGCTGGCGATTTTTCTGGCTGTGATTCTGTTTGGCGAGTCGATCTATTTGCTTTTTATCCGCAACGTCACAACCGGTGATGTGCCTCAACCGGTCGAAACCTTTGGCAGTCCGCAGGCTGTGGGGCAGGCTTTGTTCACTTCGTATCTGCTCCCGTTCGAAATTACATCCGTGCTGTTGTTGATTGCCATGGTGGGCGCGATTGTGTTGACCATTCGAGAGAAAGGAAAATAGCAGATGGTTCCGGTCACTGATTATGTAGCTCTCTCCGCCATCCTGTTTACCATCGGTGCGTTGGGCGTACTTATCCGCCGCAATCCGCTGATTATTTTCATGTCCATTGAGTTGATGCTCAACGCCGCCAATCTGGCTATCGTGGCATTTACGCGTGTGCGGATCGTGCTCGAAGGCCAGATCTTTGTCTTCTTTGTGATGACGGTCGCGGCGGCGGAAGTGGCGGTCGGTCTGGCGTTGATCGTGGCCATCTTCCGCACCAAGCACAGCATCAACATTGACGATATGAACAATCTCAAGGGATAAACCATGACGTTTTTTTATCTCGCTCCCTGGATCGTCTTTTTCCCGGTCATCGGATTACTGCTCAACCTCATCTTTGGTGATTGGTTCAGCGAAAAAGTGATTGGCACGATTGCCAGCCTCGCATCAGGACTTGCGTTCGTTGTTTCGGCGTTGCTGGTATTTTCTTTGACGCAACATCCCGATGTAGTCCGTTGGACGCTTGGCGAATGGATTCACATCGGCACTTTGCAACTCGATTGGACCTTCCGCGTTGACACGCTATCCACGACGATGATGCTGGTGGTCTCCGGCGTCGGAACCTTGATCCACATCTACGCCATCGGATACATGCACGAGGATGTGCGCTTCAAATCGGACCTCAAGCGTTTCCGCCGCTTCTTTGTTTTCCTGAACCTGTTCATCGCCGCCATGATGATCCTCGTCAGCGGCGACTCTTATCTGATGCTCTTTGTCGGCTGGGAAGGCGTGGGACTCTGCTCGTTCCTTTTGATTGGCTTCTGGTATGAGATGGATACGCTGGGTCGCCCCTCGTGGGCAAATTCCAACGCCGCCAAGAAAGCCATGATCGCCAATCGCATCGGCGACTTTGGTTTTCTGATCGCCTCGTTCCTGATGTTCTGGGGATTCGGCAGCCTGCAATTTGACCAGGTCTTTCAACAAGCGCCTGCGATTGCCGCAAGCAATCCGGGTTTGATCACAGCGATCACGCTTTTCCTGCTCATCGGCGTGACCGGCAAATCGGCGCAGATTCCGCTTTTCGTCTGGTTGCCGGATGCGATGGCAGGTCCGACACCGGTCTCGGCATTGATCCATGCCGCGACGATGGTCACGGCTGGTGTGTATCTGGTCACGCGTTCTGCCGCGTTGTATGTCACCGTTCCCGCCGCACAGTTCATCGTTGCATTGGTCGGTGCGGTGACCGCCCTCTTCGCCGCGACCATTGCGGTCGGTCAATACGACATCAAAAAAGTTTTGGCGTATTCAACCATCAGCCAGTTGGGCTTTATGGTGGCAGGCGTTGGCATGGGCGCATTCGCGGCGGGAATGTTCCATCTTGTGACGCATGCCTTCTTCAAAGCTTTGTTGTTCCTTTCTGCCGGTTCTATTATCCTTGGCATGGAGCGCGGACATCATCATTTGGCTCATATTCATCATGAGGAAAAAGGAAAGAAAAAGGAAGAAAAGAGTCATAGCGGCGCGCATGAGGAAGTATTCGATCCCGGCGATATGCGCAACATGGGCGGACTTCGCAAGACTATGCCGGTCACATTTTGGCTTTATTTGATTGGCACATTGGCATTAGCAGGCATCTGGCCCTTTGCCGGTTTTTGGTCGAAGGATGAAATTCTGGCGAATGCATTCAGTCAGGGTTTCACAGCGATTTATTGGTTACTGACGATTGCTGCGTTCTTCACCGCATTCTATATGGGACGTCAGATTTGGATGGTGTTTTTCGGCGAGCCGCGCCACGAAGCCGCCGCGCACGCGGAAGAAAGCCCAAAGGTCATCACCGTTCCGTTGATGGTGCTGGCCGCTTTATCGGTCCTGGGTGGAGCGTTGAATTATCCCGGTGTGGATACGTTGAGTAATTGGCTTGAGAATACCGTTCAATTCATTAAGCCCATCGAGTTCCAAATGAACGTCGCGTTGATTTCAACTGGCTTGGCATTGATCGCCATTTTGATTTCGTGGTTTCTGTATGGACGCAAGCCGCTCAAAGCTGGAGAAATTGATCCGCTCAAGAAAATGCTCGGACCGATCTTCACGGGTATGGAGCGCAAGTGGTTTGTGGATGAATTGTATTGGGCTGTATTCCTTGATCGTTATGTGGATGTTTCTCATTTTCTCGCAGATGTCATTGATTGGAAATTCTGGCATGACTGGTTCCACGAGAAAGTCATTGCGGGCACGTATAACTGGCTGAGCAATATCGCGCTCAATCGTTATGTGGATCAGCTCGGCATTGATGCATTCTTCAATGGCATCGGCGAGTGGACAAAAGAAACAGCCTCCGGTTTGCGCCGCTTTCAAAATGGATTCGTGCGAAGTTATGCGCTGTTTGTGCTCCTCGGTGTTGTTGCAATTTTGGGTTATCTGATTTTCAAATAAATGTAGGATGAGGTTCACATGGAATTTATTCTCCAACCCCTCACGCTCCTGACCTTCTTCCCGCTCCTGGGCGTGCTTGTCTTGTTGTTCATTCCAAGCGACAAGAAAAATGTTTTGCGCTGGACAGCGCTGGTCACCACGTTGATCACGTTTGGTCTTTCGATTTGGGTGTTGACGTTGTTCAACGCTTCCAATCCAGACCTGCAGCTGGTTGCCAAATACGATTGGATCACCGTCGCGGGATGGACTATCCAATACCATCTCGGCATTGACGGCTTGAGTATCCTGTTGGTTTTGCTCACCACATTCCTGACTCCGATCTCCGTTCTTTCCACGTGGACAGCGGTCGAAGAGCGCGTCAAGGATTTCATGCTATTCTTCCTTATGTTGGAAGTCGGCATGACGGGCGTGTTCCTTGCGCAGGATTTATTCCTCTTCTATATCTTTTGGGAATTCACGCTCGTCCCGATGTATTTCCTGATCGGCATCTGGGGCGGACCTCGCCGCATTTACGCCGCGGTCAAGTTCTTCCTTTACACCATGGCTGGTTCCATCCTGATGCTGTTGGCGATCTTGTGGCTCGGCATTCATCAGGGTACATTCTCTGTTCCTGATTTGATTTCCAAGGGCGGCATTGACCCGCACACGCAGTTATGGCTGTTCATTGCGTTTGCCGCCGCCTTTGCCATCAAAGTTCCGATGTGGCCCCTGCATTCGTGGTTGCCTGATGCCCATGTGGAAGCGCCGACTGCTGGTTCCGTGATTCTAGCGGGTGTTCTGCTGAAGATGGGCACTTATGGTTTTCTGCGCTTCAATCTCGCTCTTTTCCCTCAGGCTGCCATCCAAGCCGCGCCGTGGATCGCGCTCCTCGCAACCATCGGCATTATTTATGGCGCGGCGGTTTCGTACGCTCAAGCCGATGTCAAGAAATTGGTTGCGTATTCATCCGTAAGCCACCTCGGCTTTGTCATGCTCGGATTATTCGCTTTGAATCCGCAAGGCATCTCCGGCGCGATTTTACAAATGATCAATCATGG
>DATCTP010000180.1:0-2347 GCA_036567885.1 Anaerolineales bacterium
ATCGGCGCCACGTATCGAGACCAGTGCATTTACATATACAATCCGCCGTTGACCGCGATGATTTGACCGGTAATGTAACCGGAGGCGGGCGAAGCGAGGAACGTCACCGCGCGCGCAATCTCGTTCGGCTGACCCAGTCTCTGCATCGGAATCTTCTGCACAACTTTTTCCAACGCGTCGGCGGGAATGGCACGTACCATATCGGTATCAATAAAGCCGGGGCAGATCGCGTTGGCGGTGATGTTGTTGCTTGCGCCCTCCTGCGCCAGCGATTTGGTGAAACCGAGCAATCCGGCTTTCGATGCCGAATAATTTGTTTGTCCAAAGTTGCCAGCCTGTCCCACCACCGAACTGATGCTGACAATACGTCCATGGTTCTGCGTTTTCATTTGATCCCACACGGCTTTACTGCAATTGAACGCGCCCGTCAGGTTGGTATCAATCACTTCCTGCCATTGCGCCGATGTCAGCTTGGCAAAGGTGCGGTCACGGTTGATGCCCGCGCAATTGACCAGCACATCAACTCGTCTATGCCGCTGGATGATATCCGCGAACAACTGCTGGATCGCGGAAAAATCCTTCACATCGGTGGCGTGTTCTTCGGCTTCGACTCCGAGCGTTTTGAGTTCATTCAAAACCTGCTGACCTTGAACGCGGTGGTCAAGATATACAATAGCGACATTCGCGCCCTTCGATGCGAAGTCCAAAGCAATAGCGCGACCGATGCCGCGCGAACCTCCGGTTACGACAACCCATGCTCCGTCAAATTCTTTTTTATCAGGCATTATTTATCCCTTCGTCAAAAATAGTTTCCAGTGTCATTGCGAGGAGCCGCGAAGCAGCCACGCGGGAATCTCAAGTAATCATTAAAACAATACTCAGATCCAAAAACGAGATGGCTTGCCGAAGGCACGCTTCGCGGTCGTTACTCACCTGCATTTTCATGCAGACGAAAGCGTCGTTCCTCGCAATGATATTAACTCGAGCTCGCTTTTTTCCTCGACGGCTTATTTTCCAATTGAGCGATTCTGCGTTTGCTCTGCATGACGCTCCAGCTTCGCCCAATCAATGCCGGTATCATCAATATAATGCCAAACACCACGCCCACGCCCAGTGCGATCAGCATAAAAAGCCCAATCGATCCCTGAACTGCATAACCGAAGAACGTAACCTGGACCATGGTTGTATTTTCCAGCGCAATGATCACGGCAACGATTGCCGCGACCAGCGTCAGGATAAGAGAGACGATCATTGGGACCTCCTATAAAGTTGGATGGTCTGCCCGTAAGCTTCGAGCAGTTTCGCAAAATTCTTTTTCCAATCGGCACG
This sequence comes from Anaerolineales bacterium, assembly GCA_036567885.1. Taxonomy (GTDB): domain Bacteria; phylum Chloroflexota; class Anaerolineae; order Anaerolineales; family Villigracilaceae; genus Fen-1038. The sequence continues at coordinate 1,330 of DATCTP010000180.1, forward strand.
TTCTTCCGCGGACTTTCGAGCGGCGCGGCGAATTGGAATTAACTTTCTTCTCTGAGCGATGACCGTTAAAATTTTTTCTGCAAGTATATCCGCATTCCCGTCCGGGAAAAGCCAGCCGTTGACTCCATCGCTGACCCATTCCCTATTCGCGGGAATATCGGATACCAGCACAGGCAAGCCACATGCCAACGCTTCCATCAGCGAGACGGATGAACCATCCACGTGCGAGGGCGAAATATAAAGGTCAGCCATATGATACCAGCGCGGCAGGTCGCGCTGCGAAACTTGTCCGCCGAATTGCACGCGGTCGAGAACGCCGCCGTTCATTAGGATTTGCCGAATCGCATTCGTCTGCGAACCGCCGTTGAGCAGCAACAGGCTGACATCTTTGCGTTGATGCGCAACCTTCACGAACGCTTTGGCAAGCACATCCACACCGTAGCGCGGTTCCCAAGAACGATTACAAAACAACACAAACGATTTGCGCCTGCCTTGAACTTTGTCGAAAGGTTTTGCATTTTGCGTTTTATTTTTTACGCTTTGCGGTCTTTTGCTAACCGCTAACTGCTGATCGCTAAAATGTTTCAAATCCACGCCCCATGGAAATACAACCGTACGATCTGGTTTCATTCCATAAGCGACCGCTTTGTCGCGAGTGATCTGAGCATCGCTGGTGAAAAAATCGCTGTGACGCAAAACGTAGCGCGTGATTAGTTTCATCCATCTATTGCGCTCCGCGTCCTGCATCAAGTCAAAGCCCCACGACATCGTCAGCAAAGGATGGAAGCCAGATAAAGCCACAAGAAACGCGCATGTTTGAATTGGACCGGCATGAATTAAATCAGGTTTAATTTCCCGAATGACACGTTTCAAATCCAAAGTCAAACGCGGCACATCACGCCAGCGAAATGAATCTTGTCCGCCTTTCCACAATACTTGTTGAATTTGTGAAGGTACGGGACGGTCTTCGGTCTGCCGCAGATTTTGTTCCAGTTTCAAATAAAAGACTTCATGCTCG
>DATCTP010000181.1:0-3408 GCA_036567885.1 Anaerolineales bacterium
AAGGCGTGGTGGAAGTTGGAGCCGATACCACTTTGACGGTAAAGACCGGCTGGTTCCCCTGCGCGGCATGGAGTCCGAGGGCGATGTTGTCGCTGTAAAAATCTGCGCCGCCGTTGCTGTACGGGGATTGAAGCGAGACGACCGCATTGGACAGCCGGTTGCGTATCGGGTTTGAAATAGAATTCCAGGCGTCGGATGCGGCTTGCAGGCTGGAAAGCGAAGTAGGCAGTATCCAGGCGATGAACACAATACTCAAGGCGGTGACTGCTAAGCCGTTGAGAATATCGGGCCAGGCATCTTCCGAGACGGCGATGTGTTGTCTTCTCCATTCGATGCGGCTGCGCAGGAAATATCTGCGCCCGACCAAAATCAACAAAATGAATAAATAAGTTGCCAGCCACCAAGAGCGGAGCGTGAAGTAGTCGTCATAGACTTGGATGATCATCATCACAAGCGCCGATGGAATCGCTGCCGCCAGTAAATTGTCATGCCGCGTCAGCCAATACCCGGATGTTAAACCGATGATCCACATTGTCAGCGCTATGAATGCCACGAAAAAGAACGAGTCGTTGACGGGCGCGCGTTGGATAAACTGCCCGGAAGCAATTGCCAGGCGTGATGCAAGCATATGAAGTTGGTCGCGAAAGCTGAGGGGCACATCGCTTTGCACTGCCGCAGTCCATTGCCACGGGATCACCGTGAGTGTGTAATCAATGGCAAGCCATGTAACGACAGGCCGTTTGAAGCGACTATTTCCTAAAGCCAGTCCGAGGAACGTTCCCAGCGCGGAGAGAACGCTGGCAAAGTAAAGGAAAGGCGCCCAATTGGCAATGATCAAACGGCCGGCGGTGACTTGTAGCAGTAAAAAGAGCAAAACTGCCGAAAGCCAGTCCCAATCAGGGCTGAACGATCTTTTCATGAACTGAGTCTAATACGTTTTGTCACGCCGTCAATTAAAATAAAATGAAATGATGCTCCCATTGGCATCTCGGTTGACAGATTCCTTTCAAATTAGTTGAAAATTAGATGAGACCCCAATGGGTGGGGTTTCTATCTGATATAATCACCACGCTTTGGATATACCCCCTTGATGGGAACGGAATGACTCTCGAACGCGGAACACTTCTACATAAACGCTATCGTATTATTGAGATCCTCGGCCAGGGCGGCATGGGATCGGTTTATCGCGCCGTGGATGAAAATCTCGGCGTGGATGTAGCTCTCAAGGAAAACCTTTTCACTACGGATGAATATTCGCGCCAGTTCCGGCTGGAAGCGGTGATTCTGGCGAATTTGCGTCACCCTAATTTGCCGCGCGTCTCTGACCATTTCGTGGTCGGCGATCAGGGGCAATATCTCGTCATGGATTTTATCGACGGCGAAGATTTGCGCCAGCGAATGGAGCGCATGGGCACCATCAGCGAAGATGATGCGATCATTGTCGGCGCGGCAATTTGCGACGCGCTGGCTTATTTGCACACGCGCAAGCCGCCCATCATTCATCGTGACATCAAACCGGGCAACGTCAAAGTCACACCCGATGGTCATATCTATTTGGTGGACTTTGGTCTTGCAAAAATATTCCAGGGAACACAAGCGACAACCACGGGCGCGCGCGCCATGACGCCCGGTTATTCCCCGCCGGAACAATATGGCACGGCGCGAACTGATCCGCGTACGGATATTTATTCGCTGGGCGCAACGCTTTACGCGACCTTGTGCGGCATCATCCCTGAAGATGGCTTGGCGCGCGCCATGGATAATGCCCAACTCACTCCGCTTCGCAAACGCAACTCCAAGGTTTCGCGTCGTCTTTCTGCCGCCATCGAAAAAGCGATGGCGGTTGATCCTGCAGAACGCTTTCAGAATGCCGATGATTTTAAGAAGGCTTTGCTTGGTTCTAAATCCAAGACCCAACAATTAACCGGCAAATATACGGTGGTTCCCCCGCCGGATATTCCCGAGGTCCCCGCTGAAAGCGCGGTGAACGAACCGGAAAGTCCAAGACCCAAACAACTGACCGGACCCGTTCCGCCTCCTCCTGTCGATGAAAATAAGCCGTTTGTGCCGCCGAATAAAAAACGACGCGGCTCACGCGGCATTTGGACGTGGATCATTTTGCTTCTATTGATTGGCGCCGTGCTGGGCATTTATTTGAAGCCGGGTCTCTTGCCTGCCAATATACGCGGTGCCTTGCCGTTTGCTCAAGCGACTCCCACTTCAACAGCCAGCCCGACTGAAGAATCCACCTCGACGCCGTTGCCGACACTCACGTTTACGCCTGTTCCTCCAACGGCTACCTTTACAGCGACTCCAACGCACATTAGCACAGCGATGACCAGAACATTGACCGCACCGATTGCCTCTTCTGTTATTACGGTTACGGTGACTTTAGGTCCGACTCCCATCGGCGGAACGGGAGAGATTGCTTTTGCTTCTGATCGCAGCGGCATCCCCCAAATTTATCTGAGCGATTTGACCGGCAATGCGATTCAACCGATTACGAATGTGCCGGATGGCGCATGCCAGCCCTCGTGGTCTCCGGATGGAAAACAGTTGGTGTTCGTATCGCCCTGCAAGGCGCGGGCTGATCTTTCCGATCCGCCGCTGGCAAACACTGCGCTCTATATTATCAATGCCGATGGTAGCAACCTTACTCCTTTGCCCACCGCTCCCGGCGGCGACTTTGAACCGGCTTGGTCGCCCGACGGCAAGCGCATCGCGTTTACTTCGATACGCGATGGACACATGCAAATTTATTCCGTCAACCTGACCGATCAATCGGTCACGCGTCTAACCAATACACCTCCCGATGTAGATACTCGTCAGCCTGCATGGTCGCCGTTCAGCAATCAGATTGCATATGCGGAAAAACGATTCGGCGCGTATCAAATTTGGACGATGACGGACACCGGCCAGGGTCCACAGCAAGTGGTGCGAAGCGGTCCATCGCTTTGGGATTACCGTCCGGCTTGGTCGCCCGATGGAAAATTGATTCTGTTCAATGAACGAAATTCCAGCGGTCCGGTCCAGCCGTGGGTGATGGTGATTCCGTTCGAGAAGCGCGGCACCGATTCGGCGTATCGGTTGAAGCTCGATCCGTTGCCCGAGGAAAACGCGCATTATTCGCCGGACGGCGCGTGGATCGTGTTTGAAGGAATCAGCGATAATTCAAACCGCGATATTTTCTATGCCGCCGCGAACGGCACAAACCGGACCCGCATAACGATTGATCCGGGCGTTGATTTTGATGCGGTTTGGAAACCCGTCCTGGTTCCCTAGAACGTTTTGACTCGTCAGGCGGCAGATTTCTGCCGCCTTTTTATTTTCTTACACTCCTCTTATTGACGCTCTGATTGCCCGCATGTTATGATACAAAACTTGCGAGGGAACTTTCTTTCATGAGAG
>DATCTP010000182.1:0-4093 GCA_036567885.1 Anaerolineales bacterium
AAAACGGATGCGCTCGTCGCGGTCACGCAGACCGTTCAGCGCTTCGGGACTGGGATTCGGATCGGGCGCGGGAGCCGCTTCATCGTCCAAGCTGGAAGCGGGTTTGAATCCCTCAAGTCGATTCAAACAAATGTTGGCGGCGATCCGCTTGAGCCACGGTGCGAGCGGACGATCCGAATCGAATGCGCCGAGGAACTGATATGCGCGCAGGAAGGCTTCCTGGGTCGCGTCTTCCGCATCGTGGACATTGCCGAGCAGGCGATAGGCGACGTTAAAGACAGCTTGCTGATGGCACTGCATGATTTCACCGAAAGCAACCCGGTCGCCTTGTTGTGCCCGGCGAACCCACTCACGCTCTTGCACGGATGTCATTTCTACATTGTAGTACAGGGAAATGGGTCAAAAAGTTGCAGGGATTGCAGGAAACTTCTCCCCAAAAATAAAAAGCTATCGTTGATGATGGCTCTTGTGGGTTTAGATGATTTCTCACGATACATTCTGGCTTGGAAGTTGCATCCAACCATGAACGCGAATGATGTAAAGATACGCTCTTGATGGCTTTGCAGAAAACTGGTCTCGATCACTTCCTAGTGGAGCATCGGCCGCGACGGCTTTCCGATAACGGTTGGTGTTATGTCTCCAAAGAACTGCAATTGTTTTTTGAGCGCAAGCACATCGAAGCCCTATACCATTATGAAAATTGATACCAGGCTTTAATTTGGATAAAGGGTGCTGACTTCGGCCTCATCAATAGCCTCAACCAATAAATCACCTCGCCTCTTGATAACTATGTGGTGACCGGGTCTTAAGGTGTAGTCTCTCAGCTGGACTTTATCCATTTGAACAAATACAAAAAGCAGGATAAGCTAAAGCAAAAACTCTGCCTAGAGGTTGCTTATGCCTACCCTGCGAACGGAATATATCACGATCTTGGGAACCTTTGAGAGGCTCTTCTCTCAACGAATTTGGAAGCATGCGAAGATTCTGTTGATCGGGGCCATCCTGTCTCCTGCCGAACGAACGGTGACTGCGGCATTGCGCGTGACGGGCTTGAGGATGGAGAAACATTTTGAAAACTACCATCGGGTTCTGAATCGTGCGAAGTGGTCTAGTCTGGAAGCAAGTCGGATTCTGTTGGGACTCCTGGTCTGCGCTTTTGCCATACGTGGTCCAATCATAATGGGATTGGATGATACCATTGAGCGGCGGCGTGGAGCCAAGATCAAAGCGAAAGGAATCTATAGAGATCCAGTTCGCTCGAGCCACGGTCACTTTGTTAAAGCTAGCGGTCTGCGTTGGTTGAGCTTGATGTTGTTGGCACCTATTCCGTGGGCGGGTCGCATCTGGGCTCTGCCCTTTCTCACTGTACTGGCACCTTCGGAAAGATATTATCAAGGGAAGCAGCGAAAACATAAGAAACTTACCGAGTGGGCCTATCAACTGATCTTGCAGGTTCGTCGCTGGTTGCCCAAGCGCCAGTTGGTGGTGGTCGCGGATAGCGGTTTCGCCGTGATCGAGCTCCTTTTTCAGCTGTGCCAACTCAAAAATCCGGTTTGCTTGATCGTTCGTTTTCGCATGGATGCGGCTTTGTACGAGCCCGCTAAAAATACACCCGGTCAAAAGGGTCGCCCGCGCAAGAAGGGCAAACGCTTGCCGACTTTGGAAAAGGTTGCCGAAGACCAACATACTCATTGGAAGCGGCTTATCGTGCAAGAGTGGTACGGCGAGAAGAAACGCAAAATTGAAATCACCTCCGGCACGGCCGTCTGGTCTCATAGCGGGAAGCCTGCTGTGCCGATCCGTTGGGTCATCGTACGCGATCCAATGCATGTCTTCAAAACCCAGGCTCTGCTATGCACTGATCTCAAAATCTCGGCAGAGCAAATCGTTCAATGGTTTCCGAGACGCTGGCAAGTCGAAGTCACTTTTCATGAAGTCCGAACTCACCTCGGCGTTGAGACCCAAAGACAATGGGCAGACCTATCCATCCTCCGCATTACACCAGCCTTGCTCAGTCTGTTCTCCATCGTTACTTTGCTCGCCAACGTACACGCTCAGAAACAGAAGCTGCCTATCCAGCAAACTGCTTGGTATGTTAAAAAGCTGCCAACTTTTTCGGACGCACTCTCGATCGTCCAGCAAACGTTGGCATCCGAAATCTATTTTCGAACTTTGCCAATTCACCACGAAGTACAAAAAACATTGCCGCCTCGCTCAAAACACCGCTCTTCAACCGCAAATTGGGCATTTCTTTAGCAATATTTTTGGATAAAGTCCAGCTTAGAAAAAGAGATTTCATCAGCAATTTGTATGGCTCGCTGATAACTCTCTTTGGCTTTTTGATATTCACCTATGTCTGTCCAGACATTACCACTATTACCAAGAACTATCGACTCCCCACTACGATCACCAATTTCCTGTTTAACAAAAATACATTTTTCGTAATACTCTATTGCCTTTTCGTCATCTCCAAGCTCAGAATACCGGTTTCCTAGATTCCCAAGACGGTTGCTTTCTCCTTTTCGATCTCCAATGTTTTGTGCAATCTCTAATGCTGCTTTTTGATACTCAATAGCTTTTTGAATATTTCCTAAATAATGATAGGCAGTTCCCATGCTTCCAAGTTGATTTCCTTCTAACAGCTGATCACCAATCTCGCGGGAAATAATCAATGCCTGTTCATAGCATTCGATGGCTTTGCGGGTATCGCCCAAATATACGTAGGTATTTCCAAGGTTACCGAGAATTGAACCTTGCCAACTGCGATCTTTGGATTCATGAGCAACTTCTAAACCCTGATCATAGAATATGACGGATTCTTTGTTATTTCCAATGAATTGATTTGCTAGTCCCAGTCCGTTTAGATTGCCCATAAGTAAAGTTTTATCTGTAATTTTGTCCTTGACATGTAGATGCATGTCAATCATTAAGCGGTAGTGCCCCCATAGAAGCAGGTAATCAAAATCAATTTCAAGTAATACGCTTGCGGCACTATCATAATCGCCAGCGGCGCAGCGCAGATCAAATTCCGCCAGTTGTGCGGCGAGATCATCCAGTTTTTTCCATTCAGCACGCGGCTTACGGGCTTGGGCAAAGAAGTCTGCGGCGCGTTCGATAAGACCATGTTGAGTAAAGGTATTGAACCGCAAAGCGCGCAAAGAACGCAAAGTCTTATTTGGATTTTCCTTAGTGACCTTTGTGTCCTTTGTGGTTAAAAGCTCTTCAACAGGAATCGTACCAAATGCATATTCACGATCTGCAGGATGCAAATAATATCTTCCTGCCTCGCGACGCGCAAAGTGCATGTTCACCAAGCGGTTCAGAACCAGTGCGCTGTCAATGCTCGGCAAATGCGGTTGCAATAGGTAATCAATCGCGGCAGGACTGACGGGTCGGTTATAGATTGCCAACGCCTGCATCACTTTTTGCGCAGTCGGGTCAAGGCGGTTGAATGCTTCACCTACTAATTTTTCAACCACTTCTTTGGGCAGTTCAATTTCCAGCAGTTCTTCGAGAGTGGTATAGCGGTCAACCGAAAGGATGGCATACAAGGCTTCCAAGGCGCGCGGGTAGCCGCGCGTTTTTTCGCGGGCTTTGTTTAGTAAAGGTTCGGGGGCGTTCTTAAGTCCCACGCGTCCATCCGCGTCCATTTCGCGCAGGACGTTTTCGGCGTAGGGTGATTCGAGTCCATCGTCCAAATCCAATGGATGCTGTCTGCCCGGCTCGACCATCGCCAAATCGCGCGGCGCAATGCGTGTGGTGAGAATGGCTTTCACCGCATGTTGCGGCGCGGTCAGCAGGGCAGACAGCGCGTCGCTCATCTCGCCGTCTTTGATGGCTAGCTTTTCGGCATCAACCAAATTCTCGAAGTTATCCAACAATAAAATGACGCGTCCCTGCGGGAAAGCATCCAACAGCGCGCGCATTTTATCGCCGGTGGATGTCTTTGGATCGTTACTACTCAGCCCAAGATGGGCTCTAACGAAAGATTAGTGTAGGTCATACAAACGCCAGTTAAGATTGAGAAGATGAGCGAATTCCATTTGCCAACGCAAGCCGAAGTACAAGCTGCCTATCGAGAAGGGGAAGGTGC
>DATCTP010000183.1:0-3633 GCA_036567885.1 Anaerolineales bacterium
TTTGGAGCTGCGCGTCCGCCGCGACGGCGATACGTTCGAGCCGCTCGGCATGCAAGGTCATTCACAAAAATTATCCGACTTTTTTACGAACGGAAAATTGCCGCCGCGCGCCCGACCGCGCTGGCCCTTGTTGTGCGCGGCGGAAAAAATCATTTGGGTGCCGGGGTTCCGTCCCGCCGATTCGTTTAAATTAAAACAAACTTCCCGAAAAGTGGTTTACTTTTCGATTGTTCGCCCGCGCGATGTCACCTAGTTTGTTCGTTCAATTGCTTTAACTTCATCCCAATTTCCCGCCATTGAATTTTTGAAATCCCCAATTTGACGCGAATCTTTTCCGGCTCGAGGCCGGAGCGGAAATCGCGCAACGCGCACGTCCAGCGGCACATGTCGAAGGACAAATGCTTGGTAAGCCCCGCTTCCTTTCCAACATCTTCCAACACATATTCCAAATTACGCGGCGACCATGGGAAGAGTCGGTCAGTGGGCTGATATTGTTCGATATATTCCTCGTAAGGCGGAAGCCAATCTTCCGTCAGAAGAAGTTTGCGTTCTTTATATCGGTTGGCGGGGCTGGGATAACGGATAAAGACCTGCGGGCCGTTCGGCGTATCAAGGTCAACGTGATTCATGTGAATGCCGAGACATTCGCTCTTTTTGATTCCAGTGATCAGCAAAAGATGAATCAACGTGAATGGACGCGCGTCCGGTTCTTCCGCGCGGCGATGGCGGTCTGCGGCGATAAGAACATCATTCATTTCATCTTCGGTGAGCACCTGTGGAAGCGGGCTGATCACCGAATGTTGCACAACCTTTTCCGCCGGGTCAATTACTAAAACGCCATATTGAGTCAGCCAGCGGTAAAACGATTTGACGGATGTGATGCGGCGCGCCAGGGTCTTTGGACTGCATGGGACATCGCGTTCTTTTTCCATCCACTCAAAGAACCGATTCAAATCGTTGGTCGTGATCGCGCCGACGGATTTATCGGGCGGAAAGAATTTGGTCAGCAATCGCACGTCGGAAGTGAACGCCTTAACCGTATACGGCGAACTTCCTTTATCGTAAAGATACGACTCCCAAGCCTGAATCGCCGGATGCAGAAGCGTATTGGATGTGATGTGAGCGGAATTTTTTGTAGACATATTGTCCTGCAGATAGTTTAGCGAAAAGAGGGGAGGATGTCAATGTGATAAATCCTGGGGCTGGAAGCAGGGCTGGTAATCATAGCCGAGGATGATGCGATATTGAATTGAGCCTGTTGCATTGGGAATGGATAGAATGCTTGCAGATGTGAGTCCGAGGTTGGCAAGGATGACATTGCGCGCATTGGGGTCTTGCGATTTGGTCATGTCGATCAAAACCGAATTGGAATAATTTTGCCGGTCGGCGTTGGCAACGGAAGCTTGATAGCCCGCGTAATTGAGTCGATTCGCGGCAAGAGTCGCCAGATCGTTAATTTGCGTGCCGTTTTCCACTTGGATGCTGATCGCGTCGCGTTGAGTCGAAGTGGTCGAGAGCGTGGTCGCTCCGACAAGAAATTGTTGAAGAGAAGGCTGATTCGGTAAAAGTACATCCGCGCCGCCAGGCGTGACCCATGGCGTGACGTACGGCGGGCGAATGTAATAGCCGCGGATGTTGGCGTTGGTCAGATTGGGAGCGTAGAGAGCTAACTTTAAAACGTCAGCCAGCCCAAGGTCGGTGGTGACCGTGGAGGAGAAGTCGCTGTAAAGTTGCGGAATGCGAGTCAAGGTATTTGTCTTGAGCGCTTGTGCGAAGATGGCGCGTAGAACCTCTTGTTGGCGGCGACTGCGATCAAAGTCGCTGGAGGCCTCGCGCGAACGCGCATACCACAATGCTAAATCGCCGTTCATGTGAACCATGCCGGGTTGGACGGTGTATTCCGCCCAGTTGTTTGGATTGTTCGGATCATAGCTCGGATCGATAAGCCGCCAATCGGTGTAAGGGCACGCGACCGGCACATCAATGCCGCCAAGCGTGTCCACGATTTTGCTGAAGCCGCTGAAATCCACCATTGCCATATGGTCAATGCGGATGCCGAGATTGTAGGCGATCGTATCTCGAAGCAAAGCGGCTCCACCGCCCGGATAATTTCCTATTCCGAATTCGTAGGCGGTGTTGATGCGCTGCATTCCAACGGTTGGAATATAAACCCAAAGATCGCGCGGGATGGAGATCATCGAAACTTGTCCGTTTTGGGGCCACAAGATAACAGCAATGATGGTATCGGTTCGGAATGATGTCGGCGAGCCTTGATCGTGACCCATCAATAAAAAGTTGATCGTGTTGTTATCGGTCAATGCCGGAATTGGGGTGATGTCAATACTCGACGCAACAGGAGGCGGCATGGCAACCGTTGGAAATAAAGAACTCAAGTCAACAGTTGCAGTAGGATGTAACGGCGGAATCGGGGTCGGCGAAGGAGTCGCAGTTGGGAAGAACGGCGCAAGCGTTGGAACTTGAATGGCATAAATGGAAGTTGGTGTGGCTTGCGATTGGTTCGGAGGCTGGAACGGAGTCGGCGTTGGAGAAGCGTTCGGCGCGGCGGTGATTAAAACGAAAGGCTGAGACGTGGACGCGTTCATTGGAGCCACGCCGCAAGACGCTAATAAGAGGCTAAAAATCAACGCGAGGCGCGGCAATAATGTCTTCGGCATGAATGGATTTTAACGCGTTTGCGCCAATCAAGGCGTGGAGGTTGGAAATGCGGTAACGGTTGCAGTTGGTGGCGGTGAGGTTGGCGTTGGTGGAATTGTCACTGTATAAGTTGCGGTAGGAGCTGTGGTTGCAGTTGGAGGTATCGGCGTAGAAGTTGATGTGTAGGTTGGCATGGATGTTTCACTTGCTGTCGGCGTGGATGTGCCGAAAATATTAATGACAATAACACTCGGCGTGATGGTTGGGACATTTGGCACCCATAACCAGCTTCCCGGCGTGATGAATATTGTATAAAGGCAATTGGCGCGCTGGAGATCGAACACGGTCGTGCGATACAACTCCGCGATGTGATATAGCGAATCTTGCGGCTGAACCACATACGCGCGAATCCAGCCGTAGGGCGGACCGCACGGAATCATGGTCAGCGTTGGAAATTGAGTCGGCAGCGGCGGAACATAAAGGTTGAAGCCCGGCTCAAGATTATGGGTAAATAAACAATTGGCTTGCGCCAGTTGGTAAGGAGCGATTCGAAATCGAAACGCAATACTTTCCAGTGTGTCGTACGGCTGGACTGAAATCAAAACCCACCCGGTCGGCGGCAGACAATTGGTGGGCGGCAATGGAGTTGCCGTGAGCGTTGAGGTCGCTGAAGGCAATGCCGTTGGACCGGCTTGGGTGGAAGTCAAGGTTTGGGGGATGGTGGGCAGGCTTGTGGTCGGCGCGGGAGACGGAGATGTATAACTTTCCGCCAACGCTAATGAAAGGCCTCCGACCACGAGCACGATGGACACCAATCCATAAAGTATTCCATTCCCCAATTGGCGAACCGCCTGCATTATTTCTTTTCTTTCTTGGCGGGAGGAACATTCGGTGCTTCACTGGCAATGGGCAAAAGCACGCTGAACGTCGCACCTTTGCCCGGATCGCTTTCGACCCAGATTCGTCCATGTTGCGCTT
>DATCTP010000184.1:0-10864 GCA_036567885.1 Anaerolineales bacterium
GATTGAACTGAACCCCAAAAAGCAGACAGGAAAAGAAAGCACCTCATGAGATAATCTCACGGAGGTGCTTTTATGTCTGGAAGAAAAGGGACGTTTCATTACAGTGTAGAAGTCAAGCAAGAGGCAGTCCGGTTAGTTGTGGAAGATCACCTGACGTATGCAGAGGTAGCAGCGAAGCTTGAGATACGCAAAGCCAAACGGATCGAAGCGTGGGTACGGATGTATCGGCGAGAAGGCGAATTATCTTTCCATAAACCGATTGGACGGCCTCCCAAATCTCAGTCCGAGCAGAGGGAGCTAGAGCGTTTGCGCATGGAGAATGCCTTACTAAAAAAATTCCATTCCGAATTGCGGGAAGTGCAGCTCGCGCAGCGCGATATCGGACGATCTACCACTACCAAGGCGAATTCGAAGTAAAAGCTATGTGTGAATTCTGGGGTGTCTCGCGAGCAGCCTATTACGAATGGACTAAAAAACTGGGAGAAGTGGACCCGGATCAGGAGCGCATGGATGCGGTCCAAAGCGTCTACGAAGCTTCACACAGAATATACGGCTACCGCCGCATTACGATCCAACTCCAACGAAAACAAGGCGTCTGGATCAATCACAAGACTGTTTTGCGGCTGATGTGCAAACTCGGCATTCGTTCGCGAGCTAGAAAGCCCAAGATGTACAAGAACTTGGAAGAAAACGGCACCTATCATCGCTACCCGAATGTACTCAATCGTGACTTTGCTGCCACCCAACCCAACCAGAAATGGGTCACCGATGTCACTTACATCCACACCCAACAGGGTTGGGCTTATCTATCCACCATCAAAGACTTGTACGACCCTGAAAGGGCGCAGGGCGTTGGCTTTATCGTTGCCCATGTCTTTGACCACAGCAATTCGATTGCTCTGGTGACTCGAACCTTGAGACAAGCCAAACAAAAGGAAAAGATCACTGAGGGACTCATCCTCCACAGTGATCAGGGAACGCAATACACTTCACAGGCCTATCATCTCCTGATCAACGAGTATCACATGACTCCCTCCATGTCCCGCCATGGAAACTGCTGGGATAATGCTCCCATGGAAAACTTCTTCAGCCATCTCAAAGAAGAATATCTCCGCCATTTCAAAAAACCTACTTTCCAAGAAGCACAGCAATTGATTGCTGAATACATTTACTTTTACAACTATGAGAGGATACAATTGAAAACAAGACAGACACCCTTTGAAACCAGGTGTCTGTCCATCTAACTCGTGAAGGCTTTCTTTTTTGTGTCTCGTTTATAGGGTTCAGTTCAGTCAAGCCCGTCCGTCTTTTATTTCTGGTAATTGGTTATCTGTGCTCTTCGTAATCTTCCGGCAGCCAACAGCATAACACTAAGTCGCGCGCAGCTTTGACTTCATCCATGCGTCCGAATTGAGTCGTGCTTGGCGCGTTATGGAGCAATGCAGGCTGGGTTTTGGATTCTTCCGCGATCTTGATCAACGCGTCGGCGAAGGCATCGAGCGTGTCTTTGTTCTCGGTCTCGGTCGGCTCGATCATCAGCGCTTCGTGGACGATGAGGGGGAAGTAATTTGTCGGCGGATGGAAGTTGTAATCCATCAAGCGCTTGGCAATATCCAAAGCGCGCACATCCGAACCTTCGAATTGTCCTTCCGCCACAAACTCGTGCATGCAGATGCGGTCGAACGGAACACGATAGGTATTGCGTAATCGCGCCAGCAAATAATTTGCGTTCAACACCGCGTACTGCGAAACATCCTTCAAGCCATCCGGTCCGTGCATGGCGATATACGTAAACGCTCGAACGAATCCGCCGCCGAAATGACCGTGGAAGGCCTTCATGCGCCCAATGGATTTGGCAGGCTTGATGAAGCCGAACAACGGAGGCGTTTCATCGTCGCCTTCTTCGAGAATGCCGACCAGCGGTTCGGGCAGGAAATCCGCGAGACGCGCGGCGACTCCAACTGGACCTGAGCCGGGTCCGCCGCCTCCATGCGGGACGGCAAACGTTTTGTGCAAATTGAAGTGCATTACATCGAAACCGATTTCAGCCGGGCGGACGATGCCGAGCAGTGCATTAAGATTCGCGCCGTCACCATACATCAATCCGCCGCAATCGTGGATGATCTTGCACACTTCCTCGATATGTTCATCAAACATGCCGACAGTGTTCGGATTGGTTAGCATCATTCCAAGCACAGTGTCGTCGCATTGCGCTTTCAACGCTTTGAGATCCACATTGCCGCGTGCATCGGATGGAATTTGGACAACTTGCAAACCCATCATGCCAGCCGAAGCCGGATTTGTTCCGTGTGCAGAATCGGGAATGAGCATCTTGATTCTTTTCGCGTCGCCGCGTGATTTATGATAGGCGCGCATGATCAGCACGCCGGTAAATTCGCCATGTGCGCCCGCGGCGGGTTGAAGTGTTACCGCTGAAAAGCCGCTGATTTCTTTCAGCCATTCTTGCAATTCATACATCAATGCCAGATTGCCTTGAACCGTTTCAATTGGTTGCAGTGGATGAGTAAATAAAAAGCCGGGCAAACGGCAAGTATCTTCATCAATCTTCGGGTTGTACTTCATCGTGCACGAGCCGAGCGGATAGAAACCGCCGTCCACGCTGTAATTAAATTTGCTGAGGTGCATATAGTGTCGAACAACATCCACCTCGGCGAGTTCGGGGAGGGGCAGGTCCGCTCTCAGCATGGATTTCGGCAATTCGGCGCGCGGCACATCCGGTTCGGGGAAAGAAACGCCAATCCGTCCCGGCGAAGATAAATCGAAGATGGTCGGTTCAACAATCTTTGGAGCGTCGCCCTGAGCTTGTCGAAGGGTTACGTTTTCAGTTGGACTAATCATGGCTCGCCTCCGAAAGAACATCAACCAAGGTATCAATTTCTTCTTTTGTGTTCATCTCAGTCACCGCGATCAACAGATGATTCTTCAACGCGGGATAATCGTCGCCGAGGGCATAGCCGCCGATGATGCCGTGCTCAAGCAAATGCGCGTTGACTTCCTCGGCCGGCTGGTTGACGCATAATGCAAATTCGTGGAAGAACGGTTCGGTGAAACATAAACCCATGTCTTCGATTTTGCTAAGCTGTTCAGCCGCATAATGCGCTTTGTGATAACAAAGTTCGGCAACTTGTTTCATGCCGCTCTTGCCAAGCACAGACATATAAACCGCGGAACCGAGCGCGAGCAAACCTTCGTTCGTGCAGATATTTGAAGTAGCGCGTTCGCGCTTGATGTGTTGTTCGCGCGCCGTAAGCGTGAGAACATAGGCGCGCTGTCCGCGTGAGTCGACGGTTTCACCAACAAGGCGTCCAGCCATTTTGTGGACGAACGATTTTTTGGTGGTGAAGAAGCCGAGCGTCGGACCGCCGAACCACATCGGGATGCCAAGCGGCTGTCCATCGCCGACCACGATATCCGCATCCATCTCGCCGGGAGTTTTTAATAACGCCAATGCAGTTGGATTCGCAACGACACAAGCCATCGCGCCTTTGCTGTGTGCCGCTTCGATGAGTTTGGTGTAATCGTAGATGCGCCCGAAGAAATCGGGATATTGAACGATGACGATCATCGTGTTGTCATCAATCAACGATTTGAGTTCTTCAGGACTCGAATCAAGATCGGCATTTCCATCATCACCGGCAAGTTCTAATTCCATGCCTTGAGTGTACGTGCGGATTACGGCGCGGTATTGCGGATGAACCGTCGGAGAAATGACAACCTTTTTGCGTTTACCGCGGAATTGTGCCCACGCCATGTTGACGGCTTCCGCGGCGGCGGTCGCACCATCGTAATGCGAGGCGTTGGAAACTTCCATGCCGGTCAATGCCGCCATCAGCGATTGATATTCGAAGATGGCTTGCAATGTTCCCTGCGAAATTTCCGGTTGATATGGAGTGTATGCTGTATAGAATTCGCCGCGGCGAAGGATGTGATCAACCACGGATGGAATGTAGTGGTTGTATGCGCCCGCGCCGAGGAAGGAAATCAAATCGCCGCGTACGTTCTCGTTGCTGGCGGCGATGTCGGCCAGTTCAGCCGCGGCTTCCATTTCGGTTAGCGCGGGAGGCAAATCCAACTTTGGGAAGCGATGTTTGGCTGGCACATCTTTGAAAAGATCATCGAGCGTTTTCACGCCGATGGTCGCCAGCATCGCATCCCGTTCTTTCGGACTAATGGGAATGTAGGTCATATTGACTCCCGTAAGTCACGTTTCAAACGTGACCTACTAATGTGTTCGTTCCGCACAATATTTTTCATACGCGGCGGAATCCATCGCATCGCCGGGATCACCGCCTTCAACTTTGACCATCCAGCCTGCGCCATATGGATCACTGTTGAGCGTCTCCGGTTTTTCAGATAAGGCTTTGTTGACGGCCGCCACTTTCCCGGTCGCGGAAGCGTAAATTTCCGCGGACGCCTTAACGGACTCAACCGAAGCGATCGGACTGCCGACTTCAACCGTATCGCCCGCGTCAACCAGAATCTCAACGAAGACGATATCCGAGAGTTGCGACTGGGCATAATCGCTCAAGCCCATCGCGCCGCTGGATGGATCGAACCATTCATCGGACTTGGTGTATTTTAGATTGGATGGAGCATTCATATTTTAAGTCTCCTGATCGAATTGAATTTGGCGAATCAAAAAAGGACGCACGATATTTATATCGCGCGTCCTCTGTAAATCAACCTGAGAGATTCACCCTTCGTAAACGAAGGATTTGCACCGTCGGTGTCCCGCACCACGCGGGACTTTCCAGAGAAATACGGGACAGGGTCCTTTTGCCTGAGAGTTTCATCCGGTTTCGCTGTTTGCCAGATTTGCACCTTCGGCGTTCCGCTGCGGAATCTCTTCCCTGCACCCGTTAATTTATCAGCCCATTGTATGGGGCATGGAAAGGGAAGTCAAGAGGAAGAAAATCCTTTCTTTGTGAAGAAAACAAAAGCACCTGCTGATTTGGCAGGCGCTTTGTCGAACTTGAATTTAGATTTATTACCAGCCTTGGTTCTTCACGAAATTGGTTATAACAGGGATATTGATGTATTTTCCCTGATAGGCCTGAATGCCCCAGTATATGTTGAGTAGGAAGCCAAGTAAACCAATACATGCGCCAATGACGACGAAGCTGAGAATGATCGATACGACATATAACACGACACCCCACGCCAGCGCCTGCATATTGTGTGCTTTGATGAACGGGCGATCCTTTTTATCCGGCATCAACAGAATAATAATTGGAACGAGTGGCGTGAAGATATAAGCAAGCAACGCCCATAACTTATCATCGCTGGTGGCATCCGCGGACACGGGTGCTTGAGACATAGGTGCTTGATTCATAATTTGCTTCTCCTTTGTTTAATTTCGGCTCATTGTACAACGGAATCGGGTAAAAAGCAAAGAAGCCAAAGGTACTACTGTGTTAAAATTCACTTGATGATGCGTATTGTTTTTATGGGTTCGCCTGATTTTGCCGTATCCACTTTGCGCACGTTGACTAAAGAATATGATGTGGTCGGCGTAGTCACGCAACCGGATCGCGAGTCAGGACGCGGGCGCGCCATCAAATCGCCGCCGATAAAAACACTCGCCACTGAACTTGGCTTGAATGTAATCCAACCGGAAAAGTTACGCGCCCCCGAAGCGATGAATCAACTGCGCCTCTGGAACCCCGACCTGATCGTGGTCGCCGCTTTCGGACAAATTCTCAAACCGGATGTTCTCGCGTTGCCCCCGCATGGGTGCATCAATGTTCACGCTTCGTTGTTGCCGCGCTGGCGCGGCGCGGCGCCGATCCAAGCCGCGATTTTAGCGGGCGATCTCGAAACCGGCGTAACCATCATGAAAATGGATCAAGGCGTGGATACCGGCGCGATCATGCATCAACGCGTAATAAAAATCGAAGATGATGACACAACTGATTCTTTATCAGAAAAGTTATCCCATCTCGGCGCGGATTTGCTTATTGAAACTCTGCCGCGTTATTTATCAGGCGAACTGAAGCCGCAACCACAGGATGAAAATAAAGCAACTTATGCTCCTATGTTGAAAAAGGAAGACGGCTTGCTTGATTTTACAAAACGGGTTGATGAACTCGCCCGGCGTGTGCGTGCGTTCTATCCATGGCCTGGCGCATATTTTGAATGGGACGGTGGGATGTTGAAAGTTCACCGTGCCCACGCTGAAATGGGGAACGCGTCCGAGGGGCAGAGGCTGGTTTATCGAGGTCAGCCTGCAGTCGGCGCGCGAGGCGGCGTTCTGATTCTGGATGAAGTACAGCCCGCTGGAAAAAAGTCCATGAGCGGAAAAGCATTTTTATCTGGCGTTAGAAATTGGGGGATCGATTAGGTTTCCGTATAGATGCAAGCATCCAAAGGAAGTCCAACCTTCGCAGTTTCATTTTCAATCGCATGGTAAAATCTTTTCCATGAATTGTTCTGTGGTTGTTCCTGTCTATCGCGGGGAACATACGCTTGAACCCTTGGTGACCCGTCTTGCAGATGTATTGCCTACTTGTGTTCAAGAGTTTGAGGTCCTTCTCGTAAATGATGGCAGCCCTGATCGGAGTTGGGATGTCATTGAATCTTTGACCCAACGATATTCATGGGTGCGCGGAATTAAATTGATGCGAAATTACGGCCAGGAAAATGCGACGCTGTGCGGCATTCGGGAAGCGCGTTGTGATGTGATCGTTACGATGGACGATGACCTTCAACACGATCCGGCCGACCTGCCTAAATTAATGGAAAAGTTGAATGAAGGTTACGATGTCGTTTATGGCGTGCCGCGCGTCCGCCGCCAGGTTTGGTGGAAGAGCATTCTCTCGGCGATTGTCAAATGGGCGATCTCATCCGTGATGGGGGTCAGCACGATCAGGGATATCAGCGCATATAAAGCCTTTCGGGCGGAATTGAAGCAAGCCTTCAATTCTATCAATAGCCCCGATGTGCAGATTGATGTGCTTCTCTCGTGGGGCGCGACCCGCTTCGCATCCATCGAGATTGAAGAATCGCCGCGCACGGTCGGCACCTCCAACTATAATTTCATGAGGTTGATCAAAGTGTCCCTGCTGGTCCTTACCAATTACACAACCATTCCATTGCGTCTCGCAAGCATCCTGGGATTTCTGTTTACGATCATTGGCTTTTTTGTTTTGTTGTACGTGATTGCCATATATTTCACGCTCGGTTCCATCCCGGGATTTACCTTTTTGGTCTCGGCGGTGACCATGTTTAGCGGCGTTCAGCTCTTTGCCCTGGGAATCATCGGCGAATATCTGGCGCGCATGTTTGAACGCAGTTCCGGCAGGCCGCCTTATGTGATCCAACGAACAACGAGTGGAAATTCATGAACGTGGTTATCCTGCAACCTTCCTATATCCCTTGGCGCGGCTATTTTGACCAGATCCGCCGCGCTGATCTTTTCATTTTCTATGACGATGTGCAATATGACAAGCACGGCTGGCGCAACCGCAACCAGATCAAGACCGCACAAGGGAAACAGTGGCTGACCATACCGGTTCATAGTGCGGGCGTCACACAGGGCGTCCCGATTAAAGACGTGAATATAGATCAAAGCAAACCGTGGGCAAAGAACCATCTCAAGGCGCTGACGATTTCCTACAGCAAAGCGCCGTGCTTCAAGAAATATTTGCCGTTATTAGAATCTTTTTATCAGCGCCGCGATGAGTCCATTGCCGACTTCACTATTGAAACTACGATTTCGCTGACGCGTGAATTGGGAAATAGCCATACGCGCTTTATGCGGTCCTCAGAGTTGGATGGGATTGATGGACAGAAAACCGACCGCCTCATCCAGATCTTGAAGCGGGTTGGAGCGACCCATTACATCAGCGGACCTTCGGCTCAAGAATATATCGAAGCTGAAAAGTTCGCGGCGGCGAATATCACACTGGAATACATGCAATATGATTATCCCGAATATCCGCAATTATATCCGCCGTATGATCCGTTTGTCAGCGCGCTGGATTTATTATTTATGGTCGGCTCGGACGCCGGTCAATATTTTGAAAAAGGAAAATCATGAGCGACGTTCCCGGCTTGGAGCAGGTCAAATCTTATTTCGGGAAACGGATCGAGCAACACGGCGCGTCGCCGCGCGGCGTCGATTGGAATTCGGACGAATCGCAAAATACGCGCTTCGATCAATTGCTGAAGATTATTGAGACGAAATCGTTTTCCATTCTTGATTATGGCTGCGGTTACGGCGCGCTGGCAGATTACATGGAGCAAAAGGGTTTTCATGCAGATTACTTCGGCTTTGATATTTTGGAGAGCGCCATTAAAATTGCGCGGCAAACACATCACGACAAACTGCATCGCACATTTTTTACGGAGGGTAATTCATTAGCTGTATGTGATTATGTGGTTGCGAGCGGTGTGTTTAATGTGCGCGGCGAACAATCGTTTGAAGCGTGGACACAATACGTTACCGATTCACTTCATCGCTTCAATGATCTCAGCCGCAAGGGATTTGCCAGCAACTTCCTGACCAAGTATTCCGACGCTGAAAAAATGCGCGCCGATCTGTATTACGCTGATCCGTTGTATCTCTTCGATTATTGCAAGCGCAACTTCTCTAAGGATGTGGCGCTCCTCCACGATTACCGCATCTATGATTTCACCATTTTAGTTCGCAAGGATTGATCATGGACATCAACGAAAATCCCCGCATTGATTTCAATCGTCCCATTCCGGTGGGCAAGGAACTCGAATACATAACGCAGGCGGTCCATAGCGGACATATTTCCGGCGATGGCCCGTTTACCAAAAAGTGCAGCACATTACTTGAACAGGAACTCGGCGTGCATAAAGTTTTATTGACCACGTCATGCACGCACGCCTTGGATATGTCCGCGATTCTTTTGGATATCCAACCCGGCGACGAAGTCATCATTCCTGACTTCACTTTCGTTTCAACGGTGAACGCATTTGTTCTGCGCGGCGCCAAGCCGGTCTTCATTGACGTTCGAGCGGATACCCTTAACTTGGATGAATCCAAGCTGGAAGCTTTGATCACGCCGCATACCAAGGCGATCGTTCCCGTTCATTATGCGGGCGTGGGTTGTGAAATGGACAGGATTATCGCAGTCGCCTATCAGCATGGCATCGCGGTTGTCGAAGATAACGCGCATGGGTTGTTTGGAAAATACAAAGGTAAATATCTTGGGACGTTTGGTGCGCTGGCGGCTCAATCCTTCCATGAGACGAAAAACTTTAGCAGCGGCGAAGGCGGTGCGTTGCTGATCAATGATCCGGCGTTGGCGGAACGTGCTGAGATCATCCGCGAAAAAGGGACCAACCGTTCGCGGTTCTTCCGCGGCCAAGTAGATAAATATACCTGGGTGGATATCGGCTCATCATTCCTTCCGTCCGATATCCTCGCCGCGTATCTTTACGGACAATTGGAACAACGCGAAAGAATCCAATCACATCGCGATGATCTTTGGCATACTTATCAGGCTGGGCTGAAAGATTGGGCGGACAAGCATGATGTCCAACTGCCAACCGTGCCGGACTATTGTGAGCAGTCCTATCATATGTTTTATATACTCATGCCGAATCTCGATCTGCGCCAGAGACTTATCATGTACTTGCGCGAGCGCGGTATTTACAGCGTCTTTCATTATCTGCCCCTGCATCTTTCCGATATGGGCCGCAGTTTTGGCGGACGCGAAGGCGATTGTCCTGTCACCGAACGCGTTAGCGATCAACTGATCCGTCTGCCGTTCCATAATGTGTTGACAGGCGCGGAGCAGGAACAAGTGATCGAGGCAATTCTGGAGTTTAACTTCTGATGCAAAACGTTCTTGTTACTGGCGGCGCGGGATTTATCGGCTCGAACTTTGTACGCTATCTGCTCAAAGCCGAGCCGAGTGTCCGCGTTGTTAATCTCGACGTCTTAACTTACGCTGGCAGTCTTGAGAATCTAAAAGATTTGCCGGATGAATCGCGGCATATATTTATTCAAGGGGATGTATGCGACCAGAAACTGGTTGGCAAACTCTTCAGCGATCATAAGATTGATACCATTGTTCACTTTGCAGCCGAATCACATGTGGATCGTTCCATCCTTGGACCTGCGCCGTTCATTCAGACGAATATCGTCGGCACGTTCACGCTTCTCGAAGCCGCGCGGCAGGCTTGGGCCGGGGAAAGAAGTGGAAAGAGATTCCATCACGTGTCAACGGATGAAGTCTTTGGTTCATTGGCTCCAAACGAATCAGCATTTACTGAGTCGACGCCGTATGAACCGCGCTCGCCGTATTCCGCATCCAAAGCTTCGTCGGATCATCTGACGCGGGCTTATTTTCATACGTATGGCTTGCCCGTCACGATCACGAATTGCTCGAATAATTATGGACCGTATCAATTCCCGGAAAAGTTAATTCCGCTGATGATCTTGAACGCCTTGCAGGAGAAGTCTTTGCCCGTTTATGGCGACGGGAAACAAATCCGCGATTGGTTGTATGTGGAAGATCACTGCGAAGCGATTTATCTTGTTTTGAAAAATGGCAACTCTGGTGAGACCTATAACATCGGTGGCGGCAACCAGCCATTTAACATTGATCTTGTGCGTGAACTATGTTCCATTCTCGATGAACTAAAACCTGTATCCAAGTCGCATCAAGATTTGATCACGTATGTTCCAGATCGGCCGGGACATGATCGCCGTTATGCCATGGACATCACGAAAATCCGTAATGAATTGGATTGGTCTCCGAAGCATGATATCGAAACCGGTTTGCGCGAAACGGTGAAGTGGTATTTGAGTCATATGGATTGGGTGGAAATGATGATGAAGCAGGAAGGTTTCAGCAATTGGATCGAA
>DATCTP010000185.1:0-3029 GCA_036567885.1 Anaerolineales bacterium
ATAATGCCAGATTCAATGATAGATGAAAATCATTACCTGGAATGTGAATGGAATTCGCGCCGCGTTGAAAAAAGACGCGCTCAACTGGGCTTTTGCACAAAGCCCGGATTGCTTGTGTTTGCAGGAAGTCAAAGCGCGCCCCGAGCAATTGGATGAGGAACAACATCGGGCGTTGAAATATCCGTTTGCTTGGAATCCAGCAGAACGTCCAGGCTATAGCGGCGTGGCGACGTTTTATCGCGATCCACCGGATGAGGTCCAATTCGGATTGGATGATCCGACATTCGATTCGGAAGGCCGCGTCATCCGGACCCGGCAGCGGGATCTCGTTTTATATAACATTTACTTCCCGAACGGCCAACGCGGCAAAGAGCGCGTGGATTATAAGTTAAATTTTTATGCCCGCCTGCTTGAACTTTGCGATGAATTGCATCGGCGCGGAGAAAAAATCATCATCACCGGCGACTTCAATACCGCGCACATGCCGATTGATTTGAAGAATCCCAAAGAAAACGAATCCACATCCGGTTTCCTGCCCGAGGAACGGGCATGGGTGCAGAAATTTCTCGATCACCATTTTGTGGATGCTTATCGCCATTTGTATCCTGACCGAATTCAATACACATGGTGGACCTATCGCCTTCGGGCTCGCGAGCGCGGCATCGGCTGGCGGCTTGATTATTTTCTTGTCTCTGAAGCGCTGATGCCGCGCGTCAAAGATGTGATCGTTCATGAAAATGTAATGGGATCGGATCATTGCCCCGTGGAAATTATGCTTGAATAGATTCTCGTAAGAAAAACGCTTATAACATGAACAATATATTAGAAAATCATATAAATAATACCTTGGGGCTATTCGCTGGGCGGGTAGGTTGGTATAATTTCTAGTGTTCGGAGGAAACTGTGAACTCACGTACTCAATCGTTTATCATCTATTTCCTGTTGATCGTTGCCATCGGCGCGATGCTTTATGTCGGTTTTAGACAAGATAGCAATGCGCCGCAGCCGCTGACGATCAATCAGGTCGCGCAGTCCATTCAAAATGGCGATGTAGCTCGGGTAATCATCCAAAGTGATACTCAGATTCATATTGTTTATAAGTCTGGCAAGGAAGCGGACTCGAATAAGGAATCGAGCGCCACGTTAGTGGATCAATTGGTCAGCCTCGGTGTCACACCGGCGCAACTTTCACCTAACAATGTGATTATTGAAGTTCAGCCGCCTTCACCGTGGGCTGGAATCTTGAGCAGTTTGTTGTATATCCTGCCGGTGGTCTTCATGGCGGGCGTATTGTGGTTTATTTTCCGTCAGGCGCAGGGATCGAATAATGCGGCGATGGCGTTTGGAAAAAGCCGCGCTCGCATGTTCAGCGGCGAACATCCAACCGTGACTTTTCAAGATGTTGCCGGTATCGAAGAATCCAAGCAGGAACTGGCGGAAGTTGTCGAGTTCTTGAAAGAGCCGCAGAAGTTTATTCAACTCGGTGCGCGCATTCCGAAAGGCGTTTTGTTGGTTGGTCCTCCCGGCACCGGTAAGACGTTGCTTGCCAAAGCCGTTTCCGGTGAAGCGGGCGTTCCGTTCTTCTCCATTTCGGGTTCAGAATTTGTCGAGATGTTCGTCGGCGTAGGCGCAAGCCGCGTGCGCGATTTGTTCGATCAAGCCAAGCGTCATTCGCCGTGCATTATTTTCGTGGATGAAATTGACGCAGTCGGACGACAGCGCGGTGCGGGTCTCGGTGGTTCACACGACGAGCGTGAGCAGACCTTGAATCAGATGCTGGTGGAGATGGATGGCTTCGATACCGATACCAACGTAATCATCATTGCCGCCACCAACCGCCCCGATATTTTGGATCCCGCGCTGTTGCGCCCGGGCCGTTTTGACCGCCGCGTGACGTTGGATCGTCCGGATGTTAAAGGACGCGAGGCAATTCTCAAAGTTCATGTTAAAGGAAAGCCGCTCGAACCGAATGTTGATCTTGCATCGTTGGCGCGCGGCACGCCGGGTTTTGTCGGCGCGGATTTGGAGAATATGATCAATGAAAGCGCGATTCTCGCGGCGCGGCGCAATAAGAAATCCATCGGTCAGCCTGAACTTGAAGAGGCGATTGAACGCGTCGTCATGGGACCCGAACGAAAGTCCCGATTGATCTCCGATGAAGAGAAACGCATCATTGCCTACCATGAAGCGGGTCACGCGGTCGTTGCAAATGCCATTCCCGAAGCGGATCCGGTTCAGAAGATCACGATCGTTGGGCGCGGCCAATCTGGCGGCGCGACATGGTATCGTCCCGATGATGATCGCTTATTGTTCTCACGCAAGAAAATGATCGCCACTTTAGCGGGCGCGCTCGGCGGGCGTGTTGCCGAGGAACTGGTCTTTGATGATATTACTTCTGGCGCATCGAACGACATCGAGCAGGTCACGCGCATGGCGCGTGCTATGGTCACCCGACTTGGAATGAGCAGTGAATTGGGTCCCATGGTTTATGGTCAGAAGGAAGAATTGATTTTCCTTGGACGCGAGATTTCAGAACAGCGTGATTATTCCGAAGCGATCGCTCAGAAGATTGACGAAGAAGTCCGCAACCTTGTGAATGATGCTTATCAGCTTGCCAAGAAACTGTTGACGAGTTATCGCGTCCAGTTGGATGCGGTTGCGAAGAAATTGTTGGAAGCGGAAACAATTACCCGTGAAGAGTTTGAGACGATCTTCCCTCCGCCATTCCCGAAGAAGAGCGGTACACCGCAACCCGCATAGCAAAACGTAAAAAAAGAAAACGCAATTCCCATTACAGGAATTGCGTTTTTCGTTTGCCAGCCCGCTTACTTTTTCGCACCTTCAGTTTCTTTATGTTGTTTGACCAACTCGCGCCGCAGAATTTTTCCAACGGTTGTCTTGGGTAATTCGGTTCGGAATTCATAATGGGTCGGGACTTTGTACGCGGCCAATCGTTCCTTGCACCACGCTTTGATTTCGTCAGCCGTCGCTTCCTGTCCGGGCTTGAGCACGATCCACGCTTTGACCGT
>DATCTP010000186.1:0-3698 GCA_036567885.1 Anaerolineales bacterium
TTCGCCGAAGGTCGAGTCGAGATACATTTTTAAGCCAGCGGATTTATCTGCAAGGGATGCGGCCATCGCAGAATTGTCCGGGCCTGCGCCGATGAATTGAGCGTAGTCGCAGCGCGCTTTTTGTTTGGCGGCGGTCAGTGCCAGGTCCAGTGTGGAAGCGTCGAAGATCGGCGGCTTGGTATTCGGCATGGCGAGGATCATGGTCACGCCGCCAGTCAGGGCGGCCTGGGTCGCGGTGTCCCAATCTTCTTTGTGGGTCTGTCCGGGTTCGCGGACGTGAACGTGAGGGTCAATGAGTCCGGGAAGTTTGATCATGGTTTCAGACCTCACCCTCACTCCTTCTCCTAAAAGGAGAGGGAAGCAAGGCAGATAAAAAAAGAGAGCCGCTAAAAGCGACTCTCAAAAAGGGAAAAGAAAAATTCAGTTGGGCGGGCAAAGATAACAGGTCATGCAAGAAGCGTTTTCTCATTTCGGGCTGATTCTATGCGCGCGGCAGATTCTGTCAAGGGCAAATCAATGGCATTTGGAATAAGGACAATCGTCACTAGGATGCAGAAAAGTGCGGATGATATAATGCGCCCCATTATCTTTGCAAGGAGAAAAACATGACCTATACAAATGTAAAAGTCCCGGCAGGCGGGGCGAAGATTTCAATCAAAGACGGGAAGTTACAGGTTCCAGATAATCCCATCATCCCGTTCGTGGAAGGCGATGGCACGGGCCGCGACATCTGGCGCGCTTCGGTGCGCGTGTTCGATGCGGCGGTGCAAAAGGCGTATGGCGGCAAACGCAAAATCCATTGGATGGAAGTCTACGCAGGCGAGAAATCATTTAAACAATTTAATTCGTGGCTTCCCGATGAAACCACCGAGGCATTCAGGGAATTTTTGGTGGGGATCAAGGGCCCGCTCACGACTCCGATTGGAGGCGGCATCCGTTCCTTGAATGTTGCCCTCCGCAAATTGCTGGACCTGTATGTTTGTCAGCGCCCGGTGCGTTGGTACAGCGGTGTGCCTTCTCCCGTTAAACATCCCGAATATGTGGATATGGTCATCTTCCGCGAAAACACTGAAGACATTTATACCGGCATCGAGTTCCAGTACGGCACCGACGACAACACCAAGTTCATGAAGTTATTCAAAGAAGCCTTCCCAAAGGAATATGCCAAGATGCGTTTCCCCGAAACGGCGGCCATCGGCATCAAACCTGTTTCAGTGGAAGGCACTGAGCGACTCGTGCGCGCCGCCATCCAATGGTCGCTCGACAACAAACGCAAGAGCGTGAACTTCGTTCATAAAGGAAACATCATGAAGTTCACGGAGGGCGCGTTCAAGGATTGGGGATACGCACTTGCCAAGCGTGAGTTCCGCAATCAGATCGTCACCGAGCGCGAGACGTGGATTCTCGGCAACAAGGAAAAGAATGCCAATCTCTCGGTCGAAGAAAATGCCAAGATGATCGATCCCGGCTTTGACATGATGTCACCTGCGCAACAGGGCGATATCAAGAAGGAAGTGGAAGAAGCGTTGAAATTGTGGGAAACGCATGGCAACGGCAAGTGGAAGTTCATGTTGCTCGTCAAAGATTCCATTGCCGATGTGAGTTTGCAATTCACGCTGATCCGTCCAAAGGATTACGATGTGATCGCCACGCTTAACTTGAACGGCGATTACTTGTCCGATGCGTTAGCCGCGCAAGTGGGCGGCATCGGAATCGCTCCGGGTGCAAACATCAACTACGAAACCGGTCACGCTATCTTCGAAGCCACGCATGGCACCGCGCCGAAATATGCCGACCTCGATAAAGTCAATCCCGGTTCGGTCATTCTCTCTGGCGAAATGATGTTCCGCTATTTGGGTTGGACGGAAGTTGCCGACCTGATCGTCAAAGGCATGGAAGGCGCCATCAATGCCCGCACGGTGACGTATGACTTTGCGCGCTTGATGGATCATGCCACCGAAGTCAAATGCTCCGAGTTCGGCGACGCGATCATCAAACATATGTAAAGCAAAACGCAATAGGCAAAACGAAGGCAGGCGTCCTCAACGAGAACGCCTGCTTTGCATTTAACTGCTTTTGTGAATTTGATGTTTCTGTCTAATGATTTAGGCAGTGCAAGATTAATTACGAGTATAACTCTATACCACGCTCTCCGCGACTTTCTTTCCATAAGCCATCAGCGCTTTGACCATCTCATTCGTCCTTCCTTCGGCGTACACGCGTA
Organism: Anaerolineales bacterium; assembly: GCA_036567885.1. Taxonomy (GTDB): domain Bacteria; phylum Chloroflexota; class Anaerolineae; order Anaerolineales; family Villigracilaceae; genus Fen-1038. The sequence continues at coordinate 2,225 of DATCTP010000186.1, forward strand.
GCACCGGTTCCGTTCCTGATGGACGGATCAGCAACCATGAATCATCCGCCATAATATATTTCACGCCGTCGCGCTGGCTGATCTCATCTACCTTTTGCCCGCCGATTTCCTGCGGCGCTTGCTTGGTGAGAAATTCCGTCATCTCGGCTTTGGCAACGGGACGACTCAAGCGCAAGTCGACGCGCTCGTAAAAGGCGGGGCCGACTTCTTCCAACAAATCATTGACCAATTCACTCAGCGGCTTCTTCCAAGCGGCGATCATTTCAACCAGCAACAATCCCATGATCGGTCCATCGCCTTCGGGGATGTGTCCCTTGAACGAGATGCCGCCCGATTCTTCGCCGCCGATCAACACATCTTCGCTCATCATGTAATCCGCGATGTGATTGAAGCCCACCGGCGTTTCATATAACTTCAATCCATATTTCTTTGCCAGCCGATCAATCATGCGCGTGGTGGAAACCGTCCGCACAACCGCGCCTTTCAATCCACGTTTCTCCACCAGATATTTCAGCGATAAGGCAAAGATTTTATGCGGATCAACGAACGCGCCGCGTTCATCCATCGCGCCGATGCGGTCCGCGTCGCCGTCGGTGACGAGGCCGAAGTTGCCCATCCCGGAACTGACTGCCGACGAAAGCGCACCGAGATTTTTCGCGATCGGTTCGGGATGCACGCCGCCAAAACCGGGATTCATCTCCGAACGGATCTCAGCGATGTCGCAGCCGGTTCCCTGCAAAAAGGCTTTGATCACGCCGCGTCCCGCGCCGTACATCGAATCGACCACGAAGCGCTGGGGATTATCAGCGATGAGATCGGTGTTGATGAGCGTGTGAAGATGATCGAAATACGCGGGCAGCGGATTGAACTTTTGGATCAATCCCGCCTCGCGCGCCTTTTGAAAATCCATTAGGTTAGGTCCGCGCGCTTGTTCTTCGTTGTCATTGATATAAACTTCCACGCGGCGGCATTGCTCATTCAATGCCGAGCCGCCGAACGCACCTTTAAGTTTGACTCCGTTGTAGCGCGGCGCGTTGTGTGACGCCGTGATCATCACGCCCGCAATCGCATGTTGATGTTTGACCGCGAACGAAATCGCCGGTGTCGGCGCATCGGATTGGGTAAGCAAAACGGTGAATCCATTGGCGGCCAGTACGCGCGCCACTTCGCCCGCGAAACGATCCGATAAAAAGCGCGTGTCAAACCCGACCACGATCTTTTTCCGGTCCGGTTTGGGTTCGACGAAGCCCTGTGCTTTTTCAGGGTTCCCGGACTGATCCCAACTCTCCGAAGCGACCGCGTCCGCAATGGCTTGCGCCACAATACGAAGATTATCGAATGTAAATGTATCTGAGATGACGGCGCGCCAGCCGTCGGTGCCGAAATGAATGGGCATGAGTTCTCCTAGTCTCACCCCAGCATCTCCAAATCCATAGGATTTGGGGAGGGTGTCCGAAGGACAGGTGGGGCAAAA
>DATCTP010000187.1:0-8332 GCA_036567885.1 Anaerolineales bacterium
CCTTTAGCGATATGGATGTTTCATCCTTGATTTACTAAACACTGGAGAGACTGTTATTGATCGTACTGAACGCGTTGCCGATTGTGGGACCAAGCACCAGCAAAACTGCGATAACAACAATAGCGACCAAAACGAGAATCAGCGCATACTCGACCAAGCCTTGTCCCTTTTCCTCGAAAGCAAACAACATCGCACGTTCCTCCTTTCCTCGAGAATTCTTCCAAAAAACAAGGAAAAAACTACTTTATCCTTCGACGGAAGATATAGAACAGAAGTCCTGTTGATCAACAGGACTTCTTCTTGGAACTCTACAAAAATGGGAACTAGACTCCGGAAAGGCTGCTGTTGATTGAGCTGAATACATTGCCGATGACTGGGCCCAAAACCATCAAGACCGCAATGACAACGATGGCAACCAGAACGAGAATTAACGCATACTCGACCAGGCCTTGGCCCTTTTCTTTGGGGGCGAATAACATGGATGCATCTCCTTTCTTTAATAACTTGGATTTATTCTAAAAAATCCATCGAGGATTTCATCTTATCATATTCGAGGTAGAATGGACGTTGCCTAACTATTTTGTAAATCACAGGAACCAATGGCATATCTTCTCATGGAAGGCGGCGCGGAATTCGGCGGGCGGATGTCCGAGCCGGATGTGCGTGCCATAGAATTGGCTGGCGGATCCCTAGCCCGTATTGCGATTCTGCCTACCGCCGCCGCACCGGATCATAATGATTCACGAGCCGGGAGAAATGGTCGGCAGTGGTTCGAATCGTTGGGCGCCTCGCGCGTCGACGTGGTGCCTGTTACCGATAAGGGAGGCGCTGACCATCCCGATTTGGCGGCGCGCGTTAAATCGGCGCGGCTGATTTATTTGCTGGGCGGATTTCCGCGTTATCTTTGCGATACGTTGCGCGGCAGCCTGGTTTGGTCGGCGGCGCTGGAAGCGCATCGAAGCGGTGCCGTGATCGGCGGAAGCAGTGCCGGTGCGATGGTTTTATGCGAATATTATTATGATCCATCCGAAGGAAAACTTTTGGAAGGATTAAACCTTTTAGAAAATATTTGCGTCCTGCCGCATCACAATCGCTTTGGAAAAAGTTGGGCTTCAAAATTGAGAGCATTGATTCCGCGAGCGACTCTGCTGGGAATTGATGAACAAACCGGTGTGATCAATGATGCCTCGGATGGCGCGTGGAAGGTATATGGCGCGGGTGCCGTGACGCTTTATCGAGGCGAACAAATCGAAGTCCACGCGCGCGGCGGACAGTTCCACATGTAATTCACAGGCAGACTCTTATATCCTTCTAAGGAAGATTCGATAGTTTCGTTTCATCATTATAGGTGAGATGAATCCTGTTCTTAGAAATGAGAGATTCTTATGAGCGATATTTACAAATCCATTCCAGTTCTTTCCTCTGAGATCACGCCCAAGTCGTTGTACTTTAACCGGCGGAGCTTTTTGAAAGCCGCCGGTATCATGACCGGCGGCGCAATCCTTGCCGCTTGCGCGCCAACCGGTGGCGGTAGCACAGCATCTGCAGATCCTGCCAGCGTTGCCGCTTATGCGGGCAAGAAGGATGAGTTGGGCAACCCGCTCAATTCATATGACGATATTACCAACTACAATAACTATTATGAATTCAGCACTGCCAAAGATGCGGTGGCTCCGCTTTCAAAGAATTTCAAACCTTATCCATGGACGATTGAAGTCAGCGGCTTGGTGAGCAATCCGAAGACCTATGCCGTCGAAGACCTGATCAAGATGTTTCCGCAGGAGGACCGCATCTATCGCCTGCGGTGCGTGGAAGCGTGGAGTATGGTCATCCCGTGGCAGGGATTTCCGCTTGCGAGCTTGTTGAAAGAAGTCCAGCCGACTTCAGCGGCGAAATATATCCGCTTTACGACGTTGATGAATACGACTCAATTTCCGGCGGAGGCGGATACGGCTGATTGGCCCTGGCCCTATCATGAAGGTCTCCGTATTGATGAAGCGATGAATGATCTTGCGATTCTAGCCACCGGTTTATATGGCTCGCCGCTTCCAGCACAGGACGGCGCGCCGATTCGTTTGGTCGTGCCGTGGAAGTATGGCTTCAAAGGCATCAAGGCGATTGTAAAGATTGAATTGGTCGCGGACCAACCCACTACATTTTGGTCCGATATCGCCGCCAACGAATATGGCTTTTATGCCAACGTAAATCCTAATGTGCCGCATCCGCGCTGGTTGCAATCGGCGGAACGGCGCATCGGCGAATTGGGAATGCGTCCAACGCTGATGTTCAATGGATATGGTAATCAAGTCGCTTCTCTGTATCAAGGCATGGATCTGAAACTTAACTATTAGCTGTTTTGGGATCAACTATAAAGATGCGGAATCCGTATCTCCACGATTGCGGATTCCGCATCCTTTGTCATGGTATATAATTTTCAAAATGGCTTTCGTTAATTGGATCAAGAAACTTCCCTACACTCCATTACAGATCGCGATGCACACTTACGCGTGGTCCGAATTGGTATTGATTGTCTATGGCGTGACGACTCATCATTTAACCGCCAACCCGATCCAGGCCATGGAAATCCGAACAGGCCGCCACGCCATCGCACTGTTGGTTTTATCGCTGGCGTGCACGCCGTTGACCACGCTTCTCGGCTGGCGCGAGCTGCTGAAACGCCGCCGTGCGCTCGGCTTATATGCGATCATGTATGCCATTTTGCATGTCATCATCTTCGTAGATTTGGATAACGGACTGGCTTGGAGTTTGCTGACCCAGACGGTGATTCAAAAATCTTATATTCTTTACGGCATGGCGGCTTTTATTTTACTGGTTCCGCTGGCGATGACTTCTTTTGACATTTGGAAGGTTCGCCTCGGAAAGAATTGGAAACGTCTGCATCAACTCGTTTATTTTATTGCGCCCATTGCGGCTTTGCATTATGCCATGGACGTCAAAGGCGACGTCTTTCATTTATCGGGAAATATCAACGCACCGGTGAATTATGCAATCGTCATTGCGTTGTTGTTGATCCTGCGCTTGCCGTTCATTCGGAAATTCTTCGCGTCTCTTCGGACCCGAATCGTTTTCCTGTTCAACAAAACGATTCTGCATCCCCAAGCGGATACCGAATCATAGAATCTTATTTTATAAATTCTTCAACACCGAAGGCAACTGGTCAAACGAAGAAAGCACAGGGCATTCCGCGTCAGGGAAGATGCCGCGCGGGTCGTAGAGCACCGGTTGAAGTCCGGCGCGACGCGAGCCGATCACATCCGCAAAATAATTGTCGCCCACATATATCGCCTGCGACGGTTTGATATCCATGCGTTTGCAGGCGTGAAAGAAAATATCCGGTTCGGGTTTCCAGGCGTTGACTTCACCGCCCGCCATCGAGAAAACAAAATACGAGGCGATGCCCAGCGCTTCGATTTCCTGCTGGTAAGGCTTCTCGCGATTGGAAATTATCGCCATCGAATAACCGGCTTGTTGGAGTTGGGGCAAGAGCTGAAGCACATCTTCCGGTACGATGCTTTGGGGACGATATGAATCTTCCATGTATTGTGAAACTTTAGGGGCAAGCTCGTTCACCTGATGGTTCGACGCGCCGAGCGCAGACAATTGCCGCCGGCAATAGTTTTTCCAGAATTCGCGATTTTCTTCCGGATAAATTTCCTTATCGGCTTTCAAGTCAATGGAGTTTGCCCAGTAATAATGTTCCCAGCGCATGGCGCGCAGGCGGTCCTCGTTACTGATGCGTAATCCGAGTTGAAATGCGTAATCCGAAAAAACCTCGCCACCCGCGGGAAGGTTGTGGCGAAGCGTCCCGTCGAGATCGAAGAAAATGGCTTGGATGCCGTTGGGTGAAAGCAAAAGATTCTCCTAAAGAAAGTTGAGGATGGAGCGAGTTCTCTCACCCCCCAATGTGCGACATCTCGACTTTGGGTAACGAGATTGTATTTTCAGATCGCAGCTCCGAATAACGGTCGTCGCGTTTATTCCACACGCTGACAATCGCTTGCGAAATTTCGTCATCGCTTGCGCCGCCACGAATCAGATCGCGAAGGTTGAATCCTTTGACGGCAAAAAGACAGGTATATAAATCACCTTCGGCAGAAAGGCGGGCACGGTTGCAGTCGCGGCAAAATGGTTGCGTCACGGATGCTACGATGCCGATCTCGCCGCTTCCATCTTTGTATCGCCAGCGTCCGGCAACCTCGCCTCGATAGTTCGGTTCCAGCGGCTCCAGCGGCATTTCGGCGTTGATCATCTTGATAATTTCATTCGCCGATACCACTTCATCCATCCGCCAGCCGTTGGTGTGTCCCACATCCATATATTCGATGAAGCGCAGGATGTATCCCTTTTCGCGGAAGAAACGCGCCATCGGTAAAATACTCGATTCGTTCATTCTGCGCTTGACCACCATGTTCACTTTGATCGGTCCCAAGCCGACTTTGGCGGCTTCATCCATTCCTTCTATAACCTTCTCTACCGGAAAATCCACATCGTTCATCGCTTTGAATATTTTGTTATCAAGCGAGTCGAGGCTGACTGTCACTCGTTTTAATCCGGCTTCTTTTAGGAGTTGGGCTTGCCTGGCAAGAAGCGAGCCGTTGGTGGTCAGGGTCAGATCGAGATCGGGAATGTTGGATATCATTGCCACCAGCAAATGCAAGTCCCGGCGCACCAGCGGTTCGCCGCCGGTTAATCGAATTTTGCGGACACCGTGTCCCGTGAAAATGCGGACCAGCCGCGCCATTTCTTCAAACGTCAGAATTTGAGCGCGAGGCAGGAAAGGATAATCGGGCCCGAAAACTTCCTTCGGCATACAGTAAACGCAGCGAAAGTTGCACCGGTCGGTAACGGAAATACGCAAGTCGCGCAGGGGACGGTTGAGGGTATCGGTTAAGATCATTGAAAATTGCTCCACATTATAATTTATCCATTATTCATCGCTTCAGGTGTCAGATTATAACCACATTATAAGAACCAAATCTCCAATTGACGGGACTGGGCAGCCATGCTATTATCCTATTATTCTTCTTCGCACCTTATTAATGGAAATGAAAGGAGTTATTATGAGCGCGGAATTCATTTTTCGTATTATCGGCATGGTTGTTCTTGGGATCGCTGGAGGATATTTGGGGGCAGATGTCTCAAAATATAATCCGGTATTAGAAACGGTTCGTACAATTTTGCTTTCGGCATTGACGGGGGCATTGGCGGGGATTGTTCTTACGCCTTATGTCACCACGCGGCCCGCGCGGGCTTTGCGTTCTCTGCTTGGAAGGATTGCGGCGGAGACTCTCTTTGCTGGATTAATGGGACTCATAGTCGGGTTCCTGGCAGCGGCTTTGCTGGCGTTTCCATTGTCGCTTCTGCCGGAACCGCTCGGACGCATCCTGCCGTTCCTTGGAGTTTTAATTTTCGGCTATTTCGGCGTGATGTTGTTCGTGATGCGACAGGGCGACATCATGAGCTTGTTTGGAAGTTTGAGCGGACGCAGCGGCGAAGGAGGCTCCGGTTCTTCTTGGACGAATCTCAACCGCACGATCTTACTGGATACCAGCGTCATCATTGACGGGCGCGTGGCGGATATTGCGCGCGTCGGGTTTTTGCCCGGCACCTTGCTGATCCCGCGTTTTGTGTTGAACGAATTGCAATACATTGCCGATTCACCGGATGGATTACGCCGTCAGCGCGGACGACGCGGCATGGAAGTGCTGGCTGAATTGCAGAAGCTTCCCAATATTTTGGTGCGCGTCAGCGACATCGATGTGGAAGGCGTGCGCGAGGTGGATGATAAACTCATCGTGCTCGGCAAACAACTCAAAAGTCCGGTGTTGACCAACGATTACAACCTGAACCGCATCGCGGAGTTGCAGGGCGTGACGGTGCTCAACATCAACGAATTGGCAAACGCGGTTAAGTCGGTGGTTCTGCCCGGTGAAATCATGAAGATCAATATTTTCCAGGAAGGCAAGGAAATGGGTCAGGGCGTGGGCTACATGGACGACGGCACCATGGTGGTGGTTGAGAACGGCAAGGATTACATCGGCGAATACATGGATGTGCATGTCACAAAAGTATTGCAGACCGCGGCGGGACGCATGGTGTTTGGCCGCGTGGAAGAAGAGAACGGCAAGCGCAGAAAATCAAGTCAGGGATAATTACATGTCATTGCGAGTGGCGCTTTAGCACCACGTGGCAATCTCCAATAACAATCATTTGAAAGTAATGTGAGATTGCCACGCTTGGTCTCAACTTGCACCTCGACCATCGCTCGCAATGACATAGGATTGAGTCTTATGTTACGTATCTATAACACGCTCACTCGCAAGAAAGAAGATTTCCAAACCCTCGAGCCGAACACCGTCAGAATGTATGTCTGCGGCGTCACGGTCTATAACGACGCACATGTCGGTCATGCCATGTCGGCGCTGGTGTTTGATATTATCCGACGTTATTTGGAATATCGCGGTTACAAAGTCAAGCACGTCATGAATTTTACGGATGTGGACGATAAGATCATCAACCGCGCCAATCAACTCAAGGAGGACCCGTTCCAACTTGCCCAACGTTATATTGATGATTATTCGCAAAACCTCAAGGACTTGAATATCCTGCCAGCCACCATCAACCCGCGCGCCACGCAGACGATGAATGAGATCCAGTCCATGGTCAAGGGCTTGATCGAAAAAGGATTCGCATACGCCGCTTCGAATGGCGATGCATATTTCCGCGTCACCAGAGATCCTGATTACGGAAAATTATCCGGTCGTAAATTGGATGACATGCAAGCCGGCGCGCGCATCGAAATCGAGGAAGCCAAAGAGCATCCGATGGATTTTGCGTTGTGGAAATCGGCCAAGCCCGGCGAGCCATCGTGGGATTCGCCGTGGGGCAAGGGCCGACCCGGCTGGCACATCGAATGTTCGGCGATGAATCTAAAAGAACTGGGCGAACAGATCGACATTCATGGCGGCGGCAACGACCTGATCTTCCCGCATCACGAGAATGAGATTGCCCAATCCGAATCATTCACCGGCAAACAATTTGCGCGTTATTGGATTCACAATGGCATGTTGCAGCTTGGTGGCGAAAAGATGTCGAAGTCGCTTGGCAACATTGTAAGCATTAAGGAATTTTTATCGAAGCGCGATGCGGATGTGATGCGCATGTTGGTCTTGAACGGATCGTATCGCGCTCCGCTGATCTTCAACGACGAGACGCTCGATGCGGCGGAGAAGAGTCTCGACCGCATCAAATCCGGACTGCGAGCGGCTCAACCCAATGCCAAAGGAATCCCCGCTGGCAGCGCGTCCGAATTAACATCGCAAGCCGAAGCGACTCAACAATCCTTCGTCGCCGCCATGGATGATGATTTCACCACTCCCAATGCATTGGCCGCCATCTATGAATTGGTCAAAGCTATCAATACTGCGCGTGATAACGGCGCGAGCGACGATCAACTTAAACCCGCGCAATCCACATTGCGCGAGTTGACCGGCGTGCTGGGTTTGCAGTTGAAGGACAAGCAAGGCTCCGGCGATGCCGACAAGTTCATTGATTTATTGATTGAAATCCGCGCTGAAGTGAGAAAGCAAAAGTTGTGGGCGTTATCCGATCAAATCCGCGACAAGCTGAAATCCCTCGGCGTGATGATTGAAGACAACAAAGATGGCACAACGTGGCGGTGGTTGTAATTCAGGATTGAGATTCATTATTTAAAAGTAAAATCTTCCGAGGATTTTATCTCGGAAGATTTTGTTTAATGATGAGCGGATATAACGCGCAACCAGTTCTATTATCGTATTCGCTTCTTAGCTTTCACCGCTTTGGTTTTCGTAGCTTGCGGTTTTGCTTTTTTCGCAACGGCTTTCTTCTTAACCGTTGAACGCTTTGCAGATCTTGTGGCTGCTTTTGCCGGCATACGCGCCGAGACAAGCGATACCGCCTTTGGTTTCGCGACTGCATCCGGCAAGGTCTGATACAGCGACGCGAATTTTTGATGCGGGGTCATGTTGGGGAACATTATATCGGCATATAGGCTGTACATGGAAAATGCAAATAGGGATTCCAGGCTTAAATTGATCAGCGGATAATCCACGCCGAAAGCGTAATTGGCGATTGCCATCGCAGAAACGAGTCCGCCTTCTTCCGAGTCAACGGTTGTGTTATTGCCTGCAAAATAAATATTCGTATCCATTTGCCCGGGATACGATAGATTTAATCCTTTGCCCTGAGCTAAATACAACTGGGTCTTCGGGCCATCCATCGCAGAAGGAGTCCATCGGCCATGTGTCCAGGCTTCCTGAAAATAAACTTT
>DATCTP010000188.1:0-3509 GCA_036567885.1 Anaerolineales bacterium
AACCAGCAGATCGATCCGCTGACGGCTTGCTTCGAGCAGCGCCTCCTCGCCGGAAGGCGTTTCGAAAATTTGAAGATCGGCGTTTTTCAACGTATCAAGCGTGGAATGCAAAAGGCGAAGAATATCACGCTGGTCGTCAACGAGCAGAATCCCGTATTTCATCTTTTTCCCAACATTTTATTTAATCATCCAACAAGCCGCCCAATGATTCGGTTTGACTTCGCGGAATTCAGGCTCTTGTTCGGAACAAATTTTTTCCGCGATGGGACAGCGCGGGTGGAACCGGCAGCCCGTCGGAGGATGAAGCGGGCTGGGCACATCGCCTTTGAGAATCAACCGGTTGCGCTTCATTTTGGGATCAGCAACCGGGATCGCCGACATCAACGCTCGCGTATACGGATGTTCGGGGTCGCGATACAACTCATCGCGGTCGGCTAATTCAACCATCTTGCCGAGGTACATCACCGCCACACGGTCGGAGATATGCTCCACCACGCTTAAGTTGTGGGCAATGAAAAGATACGTCAGACCGAATTCCTGTTGCAGGTCCTTCAAGATATTCAGCACCTGCGATTGAATGGAAACATCCAGCGCGGAAACCGGTTCATCGCAGACGATGAACTTGGGACGCAACGCCAACGCGCGCGCAATCCCAATGCGCTGACGCTGTCCGCCGGAGAACTCATGCGGGAAGCGGCGGGAATGATATTCCTCGAGTCCCACTTTCTTGAGAGTCTCCCTCATGATATCGACGCGCTCTTTGGGCGTGCCGATATGGTGAATATGCAAACCTTCCATCACCGATTCGCCAATCGGCACCCGCGGATCGAGCGAAGCATACGGGTCCTGAAAGATGATTTGCAGATCGCGTCGGAGCGGTTTCAGTTCCCCCAGCTTGAGTTTGAAAATATCCGTACCGTTATAAATGACGGAACCGGCAGTCGGCTCGATCAATCTCAACATCGTGCGACCCACCGTTGTTTTTCCACAACCCGACTCGCCCACCATGCCCAGCGTCTCGCCGCTTTTGATATTGAAACTGACATCATCCACAGCTTGAACATTTGCCACCACGCGCTGCATCACGCCAGCCCGCACCGGAAAATATTTTTTCAGCGACTTAACCTGGATTAAATCCGAGTTGAAAGATTTTTCGCTCATTGGATTCTCCGTAGCGCCATCAGCGCGCCTTCAGCGGCGCCTGATGGCCTTCCGCGTTTTGATATAGCCAGCAACGGACAAGGTGTCCAGGTTTAACTTCGATCAACTGCGGATCTGCTTCGCCGCAAATCTCAAGCCCATGCTTTACGCGCGCCACGCAGCGCGGCGCGAAGCGGCAGCCCGGCTTCGGATCAATCAGATTGGGAACATTGCCGGGAATGACATCCAATCGTTCTTTGATTTTACCCAGAATGGGAATGGAGCCGATCAAACCTTGGGTGTAAGGATGAAGCGGATTATCGAAAAGTTCGCCCACTTCTGCCTGTTCCACGATCTCGCCCGCATACATCACCGCCACGCGTTCCGCCATCTCGGCGATGACGCCCAGATCGTGCGTGATCAAAATAACGGAAGTGCCCAAGTCCTTACGCATCGCCAGGATAAGGTCGAGGATTTGCGCTTGGATGGTTACATCCAACGCCGTGGTCGGCTCGTCGGCGATCAAAAGTTCCGGCACACACGCCAACGCCATGGCGATCATCACGCGTTGAGCCATGCCGCCAGAAAGTTCATGAGGGAAAGCTTCGGCGCGGCGTTCGGCTTCTGGAATACCGACCATTTTCAATAATTCCACGGCGCGTTTACGGCCGGCCTCTTTGCCAAAATCCTGATGAATGCTTAATACTTCCGCAATCTGATCCCCCACTTTGAACACCGGGTTCAGCGCGGTTTGCGGCTGTTGAAAGATCATCGAGATGCGATTGCCGCGCACTTTCATCATCTCGTTTTCCGGTAGTTTCAGCAGATCCGTTCCGTCCAATAAAATTTCGCCTTCCAACACTTTCCCCGGAGGCGCGATCAGGCGCATGACCGAAAGCGACGTAACGCTCTTGCCGCATCCGGATTCCCCAACCAGCCCGAGGATCTCGCCCGGATAAACAACGAAGTCCACACCATCCACCGCGTGAACCACGCCATCCTCAGTGAAGAAATGGGTCTTCAGGTTCTTAACTTCCAATAAAGGTTTTTTATCGATCTTCGCCACGGGCCAGCTCCTTGAAGGAATTGCCTGATTATAGCAAAGAATTATAGTTATGGAGCGGGAATTGCCAAAGACGGCGCGCCGTAAACTCCGCTCAAGCCGCCCAGCACGCGGTCGAACGGATACTTGATATTTCGATATGCGTCATAAGTGATTCCCGAATACAACGGAATGAATGGAAGGTCTTGTGCAAGGATGGATTGAACCTGATAAATATCTTTCTGAGCCGTGGTCAAATCACTGGTTGAATTCAACGCCTCGCACGCGGACTTCAAGCTGTCGCTTTGATACCCGAACGGATTCCCATCTTTGAACCAATCGCACAAATAACCCGGATATTCGCTCACGTTCCAGCCAAGGATCGCCATATCATATTGATGACTGCTGAAAACAGCGTATCGTAAATCGTCGGAGTTTACAGATTCGATTGTGAGCGGGATACCGAGCAAAGTGAATTGCTGACGAATGGTATTGCCCGCATTATTTTCCTGTGGTTCGGACGAGGAAACCATTAAGTTGATTGCTGGAAAAGCATTGCCCGTTGGCAATGTAAATCCCTGACCATTCGATGACGGTGAGGGGAGAACATTCCATTTGTAACCGGCATTTTCGAGAATCTGAATCGTTTGTGATCGACGCGAAGTTGAATCGAGGCCATTGCAAGGTAATGCCGCGCCTGGATTATTCCAAAATTTTTCATCCAACGCAACAAACGAGGCTAATGCATCAGCATTGCCTGCCTGATTTGCGAATGCCTTCGTATCAAGAATACATGTCAACGCCTGATGCAAAGCCGGATCATTCAACGCCGGGTTGGAATCGTTGAAAACAAGAAAGTGCAAAAGAAGCGCCGGGCTTTCCATTCTCGAATAAGAATTGCCAAGTGTACTTTGCGATTGTGCTGATAATCCATTTTGTTCAAGGATCGAGTCCACTTTACCACTCTTGAAGTCGGCAAGCGCTGCATCTTCTGAAGGATAGAATTGATAAACGATGCGGTTAAAAGACGGATGCCCGAAAGGAAAATGAAGATCAGCATCGTTCTCCATTGTCCTATTCGAGTTACTCTTTGATTGCCACGTTCCCAATCGAGGCTCGCCTGCATCAGTCAACGCGTATAAGGCTTGACGCGCAGCATCCATCGCCGAGTCATATCGCGATTGGGCTTTCGCGATGGCTGTATTGGTCTGATTCAAATTAGCGGTTACACTTTTGACATCGTTTACGGTTTGAAGGTAGCTTGTGCCAGTCGTTGGCAGTGTGGCGAGGGTCGCATTCAATTCATTGATTTTCGATTGCAAGTCGG
>DATCTP010000189.1:0-3741 GCA_036567885.1 Anaerolineales bacterium
AACGCTTCGATGATTTACGCCCTGCGTTGATTCGGCTTGCACGTCAAGCCAACCCCGAATGGAAATCATTTACAAACGAAGATTTACTGCGCGAATTGAATCTTGTTGCTAATCCTAGCTATATCCATTTATCTGGCAACTGGCAATTCACCACCATGGAAGGGGAATTATTATTGCTAAATGGTTTCTCCCCTTCTGTCGGATTTCCGGCCGCACAAGTTGTTTCCATTCAAACTGTCGCTGTTCACACAGGTTCTGTCTTGTGCATCGAGAATCTCACATCCTTTTACGAATTCATCCACGCCACCCCACGCACTACATCCCAGGCCGTCATCTGCCTCATGGGCAACCCATCCCCCGCCATCCGCCGCCTGCTTCGACTCATTCCCGAAGAAACAAAAATCAAGCTCTGGTCGGACATGGACTATGGCGGCTTCAACATCCTCTCCCAACTTCGCAAACAAGTCAGTGCGCGTGTTGAGCCTTTCTTGATGGATGTTGCCACTTTTGAGAAATATGCAAAACTATCGCGTCCGTTGACCCAAACGGATGTCCGTAACTTGAAACGGCTCGCGCTTCATCCCAATTTGCGGGATGTGCGTCCTGTAATCGAACATCTCATCACGCGCGGGTTGAAATTGGAGCAGGAAGCAATAGCGGAATAGTTTCGTTTTGTTAAGTCTGCTTTTGCAGGATTGATGGGAGGTAGTTTAAGGAGCGCTAAAATCCATCGTTCCAACCGAGAATTTTGCCAACATTCTTCTGCGTTTTCATTTTCAGAATCTGAGGTTAGATGTACGGCCTCCAACTTTTGAACCACTCCCCTTACAGTTGCCTCAACTTCTGGTAGATAGTTAGCAATAGGGGTGAACATGGCACATACCTCCAGGTTAGATTGAGAGAAGCAAAGCGTCTCCTTGCTGTTCATCGGAATTGGCAAACAGCGAGCAACTGCCTGCAGATGTCTCCTGTGATATAATCGTTTTACGTTTTACGTTAGATAAAGGAGAAGTAAAAATGCAAGCACTGACCACCATTTCATCAAAATATCAAATCGTGATCCCACTCGAAGTGCGGAAACAGTTCAAACTGAAACCAGGGCAGAAGATCATATTCATCCCTTATCAAAAAAGCATCCGGTTAGTTATTGTGCCGCCCATCAAAGACGCCTTGGGAATGTTCAAGGGAATCAACACGAAAAACACCCGCGAGGAAGTAGATGAGGAGCGATGATGAACATCGTTGATTCTTCGGGTTGGATCGAATATTTTACGAAAGGAACCAATTCCAAATTTTTCGTCCAACCGATTCAGGATTTGGAAAAGTTATTGGTTCCTTCCATCTGCATTTACGAAGTATTCAAGCGACTTCTGCTCGATCTGGAAGAGGAAGATGCCTTACAAGCAATTGGGATCATGTCATATGGTCGCGAGATAGAATTGGATCGGGAGATTGCGATTGAAGCGGCACAGATTTCAATTGAATTGAAGCTGGCAATGGCAGACAGCATCATCCTTGCGACGGGCCGTGCCAACGATGCGATTGTGTGGACTCAGGATTCTCACTTCAAAGACATCGAGGGCGTAAAGTACTCTGAGAAGAAAGGATGATATTAGGGGAGTATCCCCTCATCTATTATTTTACAGCCCCGCGTGTTTGAACCTCTCCATGAGGGATGGACGGTTGGCGTATTTATTTTTCAATATAGCAATACGCTCATCAAACTGTGCCAGACGTTCTTGGTAAACGGCCAGGTCGCGCAGGCTGATTAACAAGGTAGTCGCTTCAGCATACGGTCCGGCTTGTTTTTGTCCAATCAAACTTTCCACCCAGTGCCATGTTGAATCCTCCCGTTTGGCTAATTCGAGTAGGCCCTGAACACGCTTTTGCTCAGCCCGGGCTTTCTGACGGCGTAATGTCTCTTGCTTTAGCCGCTCGGCTTCCTTGAATAACTTTTCCGTTGCTCGCTGCCCCTGCGTGAGACCGGGCGAAGTCAACCCGGCCAACTCTCCCAAGCGTTTTTGCAATCCAGTGCGTATCCGTGGTTCGTTTTTTAAGAACCGTCGCAGAAAGTCTTCAGACTCCTCCCGGCTGAGTTTCGAAAGTGCGTTTTCCAAAAGCGCAATGGATGCTGGCTGGAATTCTAAGCTTGCACTGGCGGCGGCTTTGATCAATTGATGGTCTAGATGGAAGAACTCGATAAAAGTTTGATGACTACTGTTCAGCGTACGCAGTCCGGGCGGGAGGGGCGGCTCAGTTCCGGAGCTAGATTCATTTGGATCCTCCAATGAGGCCGCCTTGAGCCAGCCTAGGTACAGGGCCCGAAAATCCCCTTGCAGGATTTGCTCACGCAAAGGGATCAGTTTACCGAGAATGCCTTCGCCCTCCATCCATTCCGAGTCTGGTTCTTCTTCATCAAAAAGAAATTCCAGGATGTAATAATTGCCTTCCAACGTAAGCCTGAGAATTTCCTCCCGACAATAAGGCTGAATGGCATTCGACTCTATCGCACCTTTGGGGAATCGGAACATTAACTGGCGAGTTCCCCAGTTGGTCAGGTACAGCATGGCGTCAAAGTATTTCAATAACACTTTGCGGGGATCGTGTTTAAAGTCACTCCATGAATAAGTAACGATCGCTTGAGTAGATGTGACCCTATCCATATGGCGGGAAAGGGCATTAACCGCGTCCTGCTCTTCAGCGTTTAAAGGCTGGTCGATAGTTTGCCATTCGTAGTATTGATATTCACTCATTGATTCCTCGACAGACCTTTTTTTATTACGTTTTCCCTATCGTACCGCAACCTACAAAACGTCAAATTTGCCAATCTTAGCGGCCTGAAAAATCTTACTGTACGATAAGTTGTGGATTTCTGATCGAACATCCCATCATTACAATTCGAAAAGTTAAAGAAGGTTTGAAAGTGATAGATTACAAAGTTGACCAACACTACACCGCCTTCACGCCGTGCGCGTTGGCAAACAGTCTGCGCACCATTAATGACCCACAAAGGGTTTATCCTGTCACCAATGACCATGGGACGGCAACGATTTTTTCATCCAATCGTTTGATCTCTTTCCCTCCATACACAATCAAACCGCCAGATGCTTTTGGATGCTTTTCAAGAAACAACCTTAGGCCAGCAGTATCTCGGTATCCAAGATTATTCGTCAGTTCTACTTCTATGGCTAGCAAACGTTTGCCATATTCTATAACAAAGTCAACTTCATTTCCTTGGAGCGTACGCCAAAAATAAAGGTGTGCGGATGGAGTCATCAAGCGCGTCAGAATTCTCAGGTGATGATAAATAAATGTCTCGAAATACGCACCATATTCGCGCGCTTTGCGAAGATCATCCAATTCAAAATAACCAGATAGAAAGACTGCCAAAGCTGGATCGTTAAAAAACGCCTTTGGAGATTTTAGCAATCGAGTAGTTCGACTTGCCGTATAGGCGGGTAAACGATCAAATAGGTGCGTTGTTTCCAATAAGTTCAAATACCGGTGCGTGGTTGGTTGGGATAAACCAGCATCCCGAGAAATTTCGGACTGATTGATAAGCTGTGCGGAGCGCAATGCCGCGAACTCCATGACCCTGCGAAAATCCAGCAATGCATCAATTTGAGCGATCTGCCGAAGATCACGTTCAAGATACGTTGCAACATATCCTTCCCACCACATAGTCCATGCCTGGGAAGAATCCAAACTCAGAAGAGGGGGCATAAATCCACGCAGGATGGC
>DATCTP010000190.1:0-6783 GCA_036567885.1 Anaerolineales bacterium
CCGCGTGGCCGGAGAGTCCGCCAATCGTTTCGACACGCGCCTTGACTTCATACGGCTCGCCAAAAATACGGACGCGTTTCTCACGGTCAGCCAGACGCCGCCCCAGCGTCTCGGGCGCAGTCCAACCTACAATCAAAATGGTATTTTTCGAGTCGCCGATATTATTCCGCAAGTGATGCAGAATGCGTCCTGCCTCTGCCATGCCGGACGCAGAGATAATGATCATCGGGTCTTTGCGCTCATTCAACGCCTTCGATTCGTCCACCGAATGAATATACGTCAACTGCTTGAAATCCAACGCCGGATGTTTTTCTTTCTGAATAAATCTACGCGTTTCCTCATCAAGACATTCCGGATGAGCCCGAAAAATGTCGGAAGCATGGACTGCCAGCGGACTATCGACATATACCGGCACCGGCTTGACTCCGTCGCTCATCATTTCATTCAGATAAAAAACCAACTCCTGTGTGCGTCCAACTGCAAACGCGGGAATAATGATCTTCCCGCCGCGACAAATCGTTTCCGAAACTACGTTGCGAAATTCTTCAAATGCAAGCCGCGGATCTTCGTGAGATTTATCACCGTAGGTTGATTCCATCAAAAGATAATCCGCCGCTTCCGGCAAGACCGGATCGCGCAAAAGCGGCAAATTGACTCGACCAATATCTCCCGAAAACCAGAAGCGAAATCTTCTTCCCTTTTCCTCGATATCCAGCGAAATCCCCGCCGAACCGAGAATGTGTCCCGCATCCCAAAAGCGAACCGTCACACCAGGAACCGGCTCAAACGCTTGTCCATAATCCATCGGCTTGAAATGTTCATCCACCTGTTCTGCATCCGCCATGGTATAAAGCGGCTCGATGGGTCCATCGCCGCGCCGTGATTGTTTCTTATTGACGAACTCCGCGTCCGCTTCCTGAATGTGACCCGAGTCGCGCAGCATCACATCCGCTAAATCGGCGGTGGCGTGCGTGGCATAGATCGGTCCCGTATAACCATTCTTGATCAAATGCGGCAAGTTGCCGCTGTGATCAATGTGCGCATGAGAAAGAATGACCGCGTCGATCTTACGCGGATCAAAAGGAAAGTTGCGGTTGCGAAAATAGGTTTCTTCGCGGCGGCCCTGATACAGCCCGCATTCGAGTAAAAGAGTCGCGCCGTTGATTTCCAATAAATGCTGCGAGCCGGTCACGGTTTGCGCCGCGCCATGAAAATGGATTCGCATCTTAACCTCCGAGCACGTTTGCAATCTGCGCGCCAAAATGTTCCCGCCGCCATGGAGAACACTCCATGACTTTTTCCACTTCCTGCGGCCCGCGCTCCGCTAACGCCATCAACAGAGACCTCGGTAAAATGACATCCGATTCAACATCCATCTCAATCGCGATTTTCTTCCGCCAACTCTTCAACTGTTCCAGACGCTTAACATACGCTTCATTCGGACGTTCGGTCGGCTGTCGTTTCACAAGCGGACTCTGCACCCCGCGTTGAATCGCTTCGAGAATCAACGCGCCCCAATTTTGAACCTGCCTTGAAGTCAATTCCACTTCCAACTCTTGGATTGTGGAAGGTTTCGTTTTGGCGATTTCAATCAAGCGGTCATCATCCAATACTTTGAATGGAGGGCGGTCAAGCCGCGCAGCCATCTGCTCGCGAAACACAAGTAGCTCATTGAGCACCGTCAGATCACGCAGAGTTAAATCGCGGCGATTGCTAAAGCGATTCCAGTTGGGCAATTCCGCTTTCGGCTTGGCGCCGTTGGTATGGCAAGCCATCCAGAAATCTTCCTGCGCCAAGGGCCAGAGTCCTTTTTCTTCCAATTCGGTTTTGAGCAAGTCACGCAACGGAAGGAGAAAATGCGTATCGAGGCGGGCATACAGCATCAGGTCGCGCGAAAGCGGACGCGCACCCCAATCCGCTTTCTGGTAGCGCTTATTTACTTTGAAGTCAAATTTTTCTTCGATCAACCGGTCCAGTCCTGCCAGTTTGCGTCCAAGGATACGTCCCGCCTGCATCGTATCGAAGAGATTCGCAAACTTGAATCCGTAATCCCGCCGCAGACAGATCAGGTCATATTCCACGGCATGGAATACTTTTTCGATTTTCGGATCAGCAAAGATGGGACCAAGAACATCCAGGCGTTCGAATGCAAGGGGATCAAGCAGGTAATCGGTTTTGAGTGTGGAAAATTGGATCAGGCACACGCGCTCACGATACGCATGCAAACTGTTGGACTCCGTATCCACTGCGATACCAGGCTGAGCTTTTAATTCCTCAACAAGTCGATCAAGTTGATTGGACGATTGAACTAATTCAGGCAAGGCAGAGGGATCAAAAGCCATGTCCATGATTATATCCCGCGCGTTTTCTCCATGACGATGGCGGCTTCGCCGTCGTTATAGTAGGATTGCCATACTTCCACACGCTGATAGCCTTCCTGTTCGTAAAGCCGGATCGCGCCATCATTGGAGGCGCGCACCGACAAGCGGACGCGCGGCGTTTTGAGTTGAGCCTCACAGGCGTGCAACAGATCACGCCCAATGCCGCGGCGGCGAAACTCCGGCAAAACTCCGATAGTTGCAATCCAAGAAAAGCCATCCAAAGGATGTGGATCGCCGGCAACGAAGCCAATCATTTTGCCATTTTCATCCACTGCCTTGAGACGAATCACATCGGGGAACGTCAACACCGCGACGAGATCAAGAAAGGGCCACGCATCTTTTTCGAAGCATACGTGTTCAAGTTTATTGAGCGCACCGAGATCAAGGAATGAAGCGGTTGTAATTTCCATAAACAAAAAGCCCCGCGTTTTAAGCGAGGCTTTGATTGTATCACTTGACTATATTTTTCTTAACTATCTTTATTCTTGATGAAGTTTTCGATCATGCTGGTAAACTCCATCGGGAAGATGTACTTGGTGGATGCGCCTTGACCGAGGGATTTCAAGGTATCGAAATATTGAAGCGTCATGGTCTTCTGATCAATAGACTTGGCAGCAGCAAAGATTTTCTCAAGAGCCGCAGAGTAACCTTCCGCCTGCAATAACTGCGCCTGTTTGGAACCTTCGGCTTGCAGAATGTTCGCCTGCTTCGCGCCTTCTGCTTTCAATATTGCAGATTGCTTTTCACCTTCAGCCACATTGATGGCGGCTTCACGCGTACCCGTTGACTCGGTCACGACTGCGCGGCGGATACGTTCAGCCGTCATCTGGCGGTTCATCGCATCTTGAACATCCTTGGGCGGAATGATCTCGCGGATTTCGACGTTGGTCACTTTAACACCCCAGCGTTCAGTGACCTCATCCAATTTGGTTCTCAAGGTGGTATTGATATTTTCACGTTGAGAAAGTACATCATCCAACGCGATACCGCCGATCACGGAACGCAAAGTAGTAGTTGCCATACCCGCGGCAGAGAGTTCGAAGTTGCCGACTGCCACTACGCTCGCAGTTGGTTCGATGACCTTGAAATACCACAAGAAGTCAATCGAGATCGGTGCATTATCTTTGGTGATGGATACTTGATGCGGAACTTCACGGATCTGCTCGCGCAAATCCACTTTGACAGGGCGATCTATGATCGGTATGAGTAGAACAATACCAGGACCTCGGGGTTTGTCCAGTACGCGTCCAAGGCGGAAAACCACCAGCCGCTGATACTCTGGAACGATGCGAATGGCATTCATCAGAACAACAACGACAATCAGCACAAGACAAAGCAAGCCATAAAGAACGACACTCATTTTTTCTCCTTTTTGATTGTACAGAGTTATTATACGCCAAATGATATAAAGAGTTGCAGTGTATAATGATACGGAATTTTGCACAGGAGTTTCTCTTGAATTTCAAAAAAATTTGTATTTTAGGTTTGGGTTATATCGGCTTGCCCACTGCATCTACATTTGCGACACACGGCGTTAACATTCTTGGTGTGGATGTAAACGCGCAGATTATCGAAACGCTGCGACGCGGTGACATTCACATTCATGAGCCAGGTCTGCGCGACACCGTCAAAGCCGCGCTGGCTTCAGGCAATTTCACCGTTTCGACTCATCCAGAAGAAGCGGATGCGTTCATCATTGCCGTACCGACTCCATTCCATCAAGATAAATCTGGAACTTTCAACGGTCAGCAATTCAAATTGGCGGATATGCGTGCAGTAACATCCGCCGCCGAAGCCATTGTTCCGTTTTTGCGAAAAGGCAATCTCGTAGTTCTTGAATCAACATCGCCGCCGCGCACCACAATAGAACTCATCGCTCCGATCCTCGCTCGTTCCGGACTTCAAGCGGGCCGCGATTTTTATTTGGCTTATTCGCCCGAACGCGTTTTACCGGGGCAAATCCTGCGTGAGCTGATCGAGAACGCGCGCGTGATCGGTGGCATTACACCCGAATCCGCAAAGGCTGGTGCTGATCTTTATTCGATCTTTGTCAAAGGCGAAATCATCCAAACTGACTCGACCACTGCGGAAATGGTCAAGTTGATGGAAAATACGTACCGCGACGTGAACATCGCCATCGCCAACGAGTTTGCGCGCCTCGCCGACAAATTCGGCGTGGATGTTTGGGAAGCCATTTCGCTTGCCAACCGCCATCCGCGCGTAAAGATTCTGAGTCCGGGACCCGGCGTCGGTGGACATTGCATCAGCGTCGATCCATGGTTCTTCGTTGAAACCGCGCCAGAATTAACTCCGCTGATTTACAACTCACGCCAAGTCAACGACGCTCAGCCGCAGTATGTGGTCGGTTTAGTGAAGCGAGCGCTTGGATCGCTTAAGGGTAAACAAATCGCCGCGCTGGGACTCGCCTACAAACCGGATGTAGATGACTTGCGCGAAAGCCCGGCGGTGGAAGTTGTGCTTTTGCTTGAAGAAGCAGGTGCAAAGGTCAAAGCATGGGAACCATTCAAACCGGATGCAAATATAGATGGAGTCAATATGGCTTCCAGCGTGGATGAAGCGATCAAAGATTCGGATGCAATCCTGCTGCTGGTCCGCCACACTGAATTTATCAGCTTCAAACCTTCAGACATCGCATCCAAAACCAAAGCCCGCATCATCATTGACACCGTCAATGGATGGAATGCCGCCGAATGGCAAAGCGCGGGATTTGTGGTCACAAGATTAGGCGTAAGAAAATAAGTTTTGGAACTATGAAAATTCTTTCCGTTTTTGGCACGCGGCCTGAGGCTGTCAAAATGGCGCCGGTTGTCCGTGAACTGGCACGAACCCCGAACATCGAAGCGCGGGTGTGCGTCACCGCCCAACACCGACAAATGCTCGATCAAGTTTTGGACTTATTCAGTATCAAACCTGAATACGATCTCGATTTGATGCGAGATAATCAAACGCTGGCAGAAATCAGCGCGTCCATTTTCAAAGAACTTGATCCTGTACTTTCCGATTTCCAACCAGATTGGGTTTTGGTTCAAGGCGACACAACGACAGTTGCAATCACCGCCCTGCTTTCCTATTATCGCCGCATCCGGGTGGGACATGTCGAAGCCGGACTCCGCACTCATGATAAATGGCAGCCATTCCCGGAAGAGATCAATCGCCGTGTGGCGGGCGTGGTTGCAGATTTGCATTTCGCTCCCACCGAATGGACAAAACAGAATTTACTTCGAGAAGGCGTTTCTGAAAAAGATATCGCGGTCACCGGCAACCCGGTCATTGACGCGTTGCAATTCGTGGCGCAACAACCGGAGCCACAAGAAATCACAAAGTTGCTTAGTGAATTACGAATTGGAAATCAGAAATCAAGCAAGAAACTAATCTTGGTGACCGCTCATCGGCGGGAAAATTTCGGTCAGCCGCTCGAGGATATTTGTTTCGCTTTGAGAGAACTCGCTCCACGCGGTGACGTGGAAATTATTTATCCAGTCCATCTCAATCCAAATGTGCAGGAACCGGTGTATCGCATTTTGAAAGATGCGAATCATATTACGCTGCTTCCACCGCTAGATTATCTTCCGCTGGTTGGGCTGATGAAGCGCTCAACTATTATTCTTACCGACTCAGGCGGCATCCAGGAAGAAGCGCCAGCGTTCGGCATTCCCGTCCTGGTTTTGCGCGAAGTGACGGAACGGCCGGAGGGAGTCGAAGCGGGAACGTTAAAACTCGTTGGAACAGATACCCGCCGAATCTTCGAGGAAGCGAAGCGGCTTTTGGAAGATGAGTCCGCTTATCGAGCGATGGCCAAAGCCGCCAATCCGTTCGGCGATGGACACGCCGCGCAAAAGATTGTCAATGCATTGTTGAAACACAAACTCTAATGGAGGTTGTTGCCGCGGCTTAGCACTTTGTAATGCAAATCCAAATCATTTGTGTGTATAATCGTATTGATGATGTTACGACGCTCGCTGGCATTGTTATTCATTTTCTGCCTGCTGGTAATCCCCTGGTCTTCTGTCAACGCACAGGAACCGAACAACCACTATTTTTCAGAGACGGGTCACAACGTTCAAGGGGATTTCCTGCGGTTCTATAACGCCGTCTCCGATCCCACAACCTTATACGGTTATCCGATTACGGAACAATTCCAAAGAAAAGACGGACTGCTGGTCCAATATTTTCAGCGCGCCCGATTCGAATATCATCCAGATTTGCCCGATGGTCAACGCGTAGTTCTGACCGATCTCGGCACGCAGATGTACACGCCGTCTGCCCAATTAAATTTATATAATCCCTTCGCCTGTCATCTCTACACCCAAACGAACTTTTCGGTCTGTTTTTCGTTTCTTGACTTTTACAACAAATATGGCGGACCGCTTCAGTTCGGTTA
>DATCTP010000191.1:0-2686 GCA_036567885.1 Anaerolineales bacterium
CGCCGACTCGAGAATCTTCGTCAATACGGCCCGCGTAACGCGGATGAAATGCGCGTGCTTGCAAAAGTTTTGGTGTGGCAAATGCAAAACGAATCGGGCGACCGCAACGAGCTCAACCTCAATGGCAATCCCGAACGCGAAGTCTGGCTGAAGATTTCCGCCGAGGACGACGCCTGCACCACCGATACCTGCATCAAGCGCACGGGCGGCGCGTGCCCTTTCCACCGCGCCAAGAGCGCCGCGCAAACGGCGCATTTGCTCATCGTCAATCACGCCTTGCTTTTATCAGACGTGGCCACCGGCAGTAAAGTTTTGCCGGAGTATTCGTATTTGATCGTGGATGAAGCGCATCATTTGGAATCCGCGACGACGAATGCGCTTTCGTTTCGTTTGACTCAATTCGATATGGATCGAATGTTAAAGGAAATCGGCGGATCGAACGCGGGTGTGCTCGGACGCGTTCTCACTGAAACAAAAGATGCGCTTCGTCCCTCCGACTTCGGCTTGCTCCAACAAAAAATCAGCCGCGCCACTGATATGGCTTTCCGTTTACAAGAACAGAACCGCGAGTTCTTCAACATCTTGAGCGAGTTCGCTTCATTCCAACGCGAAGGGCAACCACAATCGAATTATTCATGGCAGGCACGCATCCTTCCCGCCACGCGGACTCTGCCGCATTGGGACGAAGTGGAAATCAAATGGGATGAAACCGGCGGCACGATGAATCTCCTGCTGAATAGCATCGCAGAGATTCACAAAGCCGTATCGGATTTATATTCAGATGGACACGATAATCTCGAAGATGTGATCGGCGATATCGGCAATGTCTATCGCCGGTTGAACGAAGCCTATAACAACATGACGGGCATGATCAGCCAGCCGAATCAAGGCTTGGTGTATTGGATCGAGGTCAACCCGAGGGGCGAGAAGCTTTCACTCAACGCCGCGCCGCTGCGGGTCGGACCGATGATCGAAGAAAATATTTGGCATCAAAAAGCCAGCGTCATTCTGACATCCGCTACGTTGACCGCACATAACGAATTCCAATATCTACGCAACACGCTCGGCGCAGACGAAGCCGACGAGTTGCAACTCGGATCACCGTTCGATTATGAGTCGAGCACGTTGCTGTATGTTGCCAACGATATTCCGGAGCCGAACGCTTCGGGTTATCAGCAAATGCTCGATCGGTCGCTCATTGCCACCGCCAAAGCCACGGGCGGACGAATGCTGGTGCTGTTCACATCGTACACGGCATTGAAGAAGACCGCGCAAGCCATCACGGGACCGCTAGCGCGCGAAGATATTTATGTTTACGAACAAGGCGATGGCGCTTCACCAAATGCGCTGCTCGAATCGTTCAAGTCTACTGAGCGCGCGGTGCTGCTTGGGACGCGTTCGTTTTGGGAAGGCGTGGATGTGCCGGGCAATGCCTTATCAGTGGTGGTGATTACCAAACTTCCTTTCGATGTCCCCACCGATCCGTTGATCGCGGCGCGCTCTGAAATGTACGAAGACTCGTTCAACGAATATTATTTACCTGAAGCGATTCTGAAATTTCGACAGGGCTTTGGACGATTGATCCGCACCGCATCGGACCGCGGCATCGTGGTGATTTTGGATCGCCGCGTGCTGACCAAGCAATACGGACGATTGTTTTTGGAATCTTTGCCGCATTGCACCATCAAGCAGGGACCTTCGGTCAATTTGGCGCGCGAGGCGGGGAAGTGGCTGGGAACGTAAATTGTGCTAAACTTAAAGTAAGTAAGGAGAATTCTTATGCTTACCATTAAAGAACTTGAACAAGCAGTTTCCAGTCTGCCACGCGAAGAACTCACGCGTTTTCGCGAATGGTTCGATGAATTCGACGCAAAGGCTTGGGATAAACAGATTGAAGCAGACGCAAAAGCAGGAAAGTTAAATAAAATTGCCGAAGACGCAATCTTTGATTATCGTGCAGGCAAAGCCAAAGAATTATGAAACATTTGGCAAGTCCCTCGTTCTGGGAAAGTTATGAGAAGTTGCCGGAAGAAATACGAGATTTGGCGGATCGAAGCTTTGACCTTCTAAAAACAAATTCACAACATCCATCATTACATTTGAAGAAGACCGGAAAGTATTGGTCTGTGCGAGTTGGCAGAAGATACCGCGCGCTTGGAGTTGAGGTTGAAGAGGGGCTTTTATGGTTCTGGATCGGCACCCACGCAGAATATGATCGGTTGATTTCGTAATGCTGTCAGTACTTAGAGATCTATGGCAACAATTTCGAGGATGGTTATCCAAGCGCTGGCCACTGGTTCTTTTGATTGCGGTAGTGGCGTTGATCCAGCTAGGGTCAACATGGCTCGATAGAATCGAACATCCACCATTTCCTAACATCGCCTGGACTCTGGCATCTTCTACTCAACATGCGGATGTTTTGTGGATAAAGCAGGCCGCCTTTTATTCCGTTACTACTGCCAATGATAACGGTGTGACATTTATGATCCCAATAGCAGGGGATAGCATTATGGCAATTGACGTTAAGACCGGAGCCACGATATGGGATGTAGGTCTTCCCTTTGAACAGCGTGGTATACGTAGTATGGTTGCGAATCAAAATACAGTTTTTGCCGTGACCGCCCTCGACGTAGATGCCTATGATGCCAAAACAGGCAAATTAGATTGGTCAACTACACTGGGCGAA
>DATCTP010000192.1:0-4971 GCA_036567885.1 Anaerolineales bacterium
GGGATCGTCAATATCACCTGTCCATCCATGCTCACGTAAGCCACATCACCGGAAGTAAACGTAACTTTATACAGGTTTAATCCATTGATGGGCGCGAGCTGAACCGAATAAAGATCGGTCCGCTTCAAATATTTGGCAGCCATCGCGGCCGCCTCTTGAGGTGATACGCTCAAACTCGGCTGTGTGGATGTGGCGGCAGGCACCGATGTCTGCATCTGACTTGGATCAGATGTTGATGTCGAAACATTCTGCGATTGTGAAGCCGCCTGAACGGAATCAACGGAAAATGGGTTAGTGAACGACAAGCCGTTATAAGCATAGACAACCCCCGCCAACATCGTGATGATGAAAGTTGTCAATGCCGCAGCAAGAAACCAAGCGCTTTTTCTCATAGCGTCTCCCGGGTTAAAAGAATTTATCGTTAATGAAGTCGTTCGCCCAGCAAAAAGGTTACGGGCAGAAAATAAACAGATCAGCAAAGAATCGCGGCGAAAGAACTTTATCGGTATAATCGAACCGGAGTCAAAATGGATGAGCTCAAATATGAATTACTGACAGAAGTCAACGGAAGAATGCAAGCTGACTTAATCAAAAGTTATCTCGAAGCGGAAGGAATCGCCGTGGAATTGTTTCAGGAGGCGGTCGGCCATCATATTTATCCGGTGATGATCGACGGGCTGGCACGCGTGCAAGTTTTTGTTCCCAAAGAACAAGCCGCGGATGCGCGCAAACTGCTGGACGCTTACGATCAAACCACATCAAAATCTGAAGAGGAAGATCAATGAAAGATACTGTAATTCTCGTAACCCGCTATGGAATGGGTCATTCGCAATTTCCGGACTTGCCGCTAAAGTTGATCGAGAAATATTTTAGTCTGCTTTTGAAGAACAATGAACTACCGAAAGTGATCTGCTTTTATACGGATGGCGTGAAGTTGACCGTCACCGGATCGCCCGTATTAGATCAACTCAAAGAGTTGGAAGGCAAAGGAGTGCGGCTGGTCATCTGCTCCACCTGCATCGAAGCCATGGACTTGGCAAAGAATGTACAAGTCGGCATCGTGGGCGGCATGCCCGATATCATCGAAGCGCAGATGAAAGCGGAGAAAGTCATAACAATCTAAAGGTCAACCTGAGGAGGAGTGACAATGGATTTTGATCTCACCGATGAACAGCGTCTTTGGAAAAAATCCGTTCACGATTTTGTAGAAAAAGAAGTCCGACCCAAAGCCAAAGAGGTGGACGAACGAAGCGAATTCAATTGGGACGCCACGCGCAAAATGGGACCACTTGGCTTGCTCGGTCTCAACATCCCGGAACAATATGGCGGCTCCGGCGTGGACGCGGTCAGCGCCGCGATTGCCATTGAAGAACTTGGCTGGGGCTGCGGCTCCACCGCGCTTGCGATTGCCGCGCATAACGGCCTCGGCACAACGCCGCTGGTTTTATTCGGGAATGAAGAACTCAAACAAAAATGGCTTCCACTGATCGCCAGCGGTAAAAACAAACTGGCATCGCTGGCATTGACCGAACCCGGTGCAGGTTCCGACTTGCAAGGCATCAAAACCAAAGCGACAAAATCAAATAATGAATGGATCATCAATGGCTCAAAGATGTGGACGACCAACGCGTCCATCGCAGAATACATCATCACGCTCGTTCATACGGGAACCGGAAACGGCTCCCGTTCATTGAGCATGATCCTCGTCCCAACCAATGCGAAAGGCTTGACGATTGGTCCTGCCGAAAAGAAGATGGGTTTGCATGGCTCGCCCACTCACGCCGTGACTTATGAAGATGTGCGCGTCCCTTTGAATCATTTGATCGGTGAAGAAGGCCGCGGCTTACACCAAACATTGACCACACTGGACGGCGGACGCATCGGCATCGGTGCGCTTTCGATCGGCCTGGCGCAAGCCGCATTCGAATACGCAATTGCATACGCCAAAGAACGTCAGGCATTCGGACAACCCATCGCAAATTATGAATCCATTCAATGGATGCTCGCTGACGCGGCGACCGAAATCGAAGCGGCGCGCCTATTGATCTATCGCGCCGCCTGGTTAAAAGAAAAGAGCCGCCCTTACAACAAAGAGGCGGCCATGGGAAAACTTTTTGCCACTGAAATGGCGGAACGCGTCTGCCGCAACGCCATTCAAATCCATGGCGGGTTCGGATACAGCAGTGAATATCCTGTGGAACGCATTTACCGCGACGCACGGCTGATGACCATCGGCGAGGGAACCAGCGAAGTGCAGAGAATGGTTATTGCAAGAAATCTGTTGAATGAATAAAGCTAAGGACCAACCGTTATCAAATTCTGGATGTTATTAAAAGTTGCCGGGCCGATCCCGGATACATTCATAATATCTTCGATATGCTGAAAGAGTCCATGCTGCTGACGATACGTTACGATGTTTTGCGCGGTGACCGGACCAATTCCCGGAAGCGTATCCAATTGCTGAAGAGTCGCGGTATTGATATTGACCAGGCTGGAAGATGAGACCGAGGTTGGCGACAAAGTTGAAACCACGATAAATGGAGCGGATGTTGGGATCGGCGCGAACCCAGAATTATTGAAACCGGAATTACCGCCCTGCGCAGGAATCTTGATTTGCTGTCCGTCTTCCAGACGCGCCGCAAGATTGATTGAATTTTCATCGGCATCCGCCAACAAACCGCCCGCCGCGTTCACCGCATCTTGCACGCGGCTTCCATCCGGTAACGAATACACACCAGGTTTCACCACCTCCCCGATAATTTGAATCACAACCGGCGCTTGAGTCGGAGCCGGTTCCAGCGTGACCGGCTGACCGCCGGGTAAACGCGTCACGATCAGCAAAATCGCCGCCAGCACAAAGCCTGCCATCAACCCGATCAAAACATAAAGAGCATTTTTCATAAGGTGATTCTACATCAACTTCATCACAAGCATTTTCTCATTGAAGAACATGCCCATCATCCTTGCCAAACGCGACAAGCGGCGAAAGTAAGGCGGCATTTCATCCGGCTCAATGGAATGAAAGCCCCACTTTTCATAAAATGATCCAAGCCTTGAACGACACGTCAAATAAAGTGGTCGCGGTGCCTGTGCGACGAGATGCTCGATGATGGCACGCGCGATACCTTGATCACGCACATCCAGTTCCACTGCGATGGATGCTAATTCGATCAGATCGGGACCGTGAGGCTTCAACTGTCCGCATCCAAGCAACTTGCCGGACCCGTCAACGGCGATCACAAACCGACGCCAATCCAAATCCATCGGGTTGATCCCGACGCGATGAATCAACTCCTTGATGGCGGGAAAATCTTTTTCGGTCGCGGGGCGAAGCGTAAAATCAGCCATGTATTAAACCTGCTGCCACAATAATTGTAAACGATGCAACGAACCAGTGAATCAAGAATGGATAAACAAACGAGCGCGTCCGATACGCGATCCATCCAAAAGCGAAACCACCAAAGATCGTAGAAAGCGTTTCGATTTCCGGCTTGCCGAGATGAGCCAGCGCAAACGGCACCGCCTGCAGCCACAACGCTTCCGCGCCAAATTTGCGGACAAAGGCAAACAAGATAAAACCGCGAAAGAAAAATTCCCAGCCAAATAAATCAAGGAATGTGTTCCACGGCAAACCAGTGACTTGCGGCTTGTAATACGATTGCATGGAAGGATCACGCGCGACAAACCACAAAATGATCCCCATGATGACGATGCCAACCGCGGTGAAGATGACGCCAATTTTCCATTCGCCGAAGGTGAAGCCGTATTGACGAGGATCATCATGGAAAATCAGGACGATGCAAATCAACGGAATCACCAAATAAAGGATTGTGCGATCATAGTCTTTATTCGAGGTGAATTGATGATAATAATCCACCATCAGCAACAGCGTGCTGAGGATAATCACAGTAACAATTTTCCAATCGAAATGAAGCCGTTCGCCGAGTAATGTTTTCATTGAGGGTGCGTCGCACCTTTCTTAATCGGATTCAACCTAAAGATAGATTCTATCAGTTAACAAGATTTGCCCGCAGGTTAAGTGCGGCGCACTCGCGATCTCATCAATATGGAAGATAAAGTTGATTTCCGTTGGGACCCAGCATTTGAAGAATTATATTTCCATTATGAACGAATTCAAATCCCCAATTCACAAGCAGCAACAAAACAACCAAAGATGAAATCACGATCACCAGTTTCCTGCGAGATTTGAGGGCAGAGATTCCATTCGTCCAGAAGCCAGCCGCCAGGATGGCAATGAACGGAATCAACGTCAAATGGAAGCGTTCTTCCGATAAGATAAAAACATGCGGGAGCAAATATCCGACGAAAAGCAAAGCCAATAAAATCGTTTGCGGACGCCATGAAAGCAGTGCAGAACCATATGCCGCTGAAATAGAGATTACCATGAACGGCAATGCCAATATCGCAAGAATTAAGATCAGCAACGCGGCAGGTATGAAACCAAGATAATCATTGACGTAGAAATACGTAAACGCGCGCCATTCCACATCGAAGAAATATCCCAGCCGATTCAGCGCCAGAACGGGAAACCGCGCCGGATCCTGTTCGATGAATTGAATCGCCTTCTGCGTGCCGACTTCGTCGCGCACTTTATCGTCGAGGATAGACATCAGATCAAGCGAAGGCCCAAATGTGAATGTGCCGGTGGACTGCGGATAATAACCCACATATAAGTTGTAGCCCAACGAGGTTTCAATGGGAGCCAGCTTATGTTCGAGCAGCGAGTTGCGGACGATCCACGGCGTGATGGTTAATAGCAATGCCAATAATGCAATGATCGCGCCGCGCCGCTGTTTCAGAACAAACCAAATCCATAGAATGGCAAGCGCACCAAAAGCAAGAATGATCGAACGCGTCAATGCCGCCAAGCCGAGGAGAAAGCCAGAGAGAACAGAATAGTAAATCAGAAATCGGGAATTGGAAATTGGGGATTGGGAATGTTCGGCAAGT
>DATCTP010000193.1:0-4152 GCA_036567885.1 Anaerolineales bacterium
TCTACAAAATCCAGCGCGGGCAAACGAGTGGGCAGAAGAAAACTATAAACTTGCAAGACGATATTTTTCTTTTACGGTGTTGGAGCGCCGCCTGCAATCCATTCTCGCAGATTGTCTGGGACAACAAATATGAATGTTGCCATCCTTCATTATTCTGTGCACCCCGTCGTCGGCGGCGTGGAGAGCGTTATTGCCCGGCATGCGCGGCTGATGTCCGCAAACGGACATTCGGTCCGGTTGATCGCAGGACGCGGCGAAGTATTGGATGAAAAGATTCCGTTGATCACGATCCCTCTTGCAGATTCGCGTCATGAACGTGTGGCGCACATGAAAGAACAACTGGATCGCGGCGAAGTGACAACGGACTTCGAGGTGGTGCGCGACAAACTGGCAATCGAATTGCAGACCGCCTTATCCGGCGTGGATATGTTGATGGCTCATAACGTTTGTTCACTTAACAAAAATCCGGCGCTGACTGCCGCGCTGCATCAACTGCATACATCCAAAAAATTACCGCGTTTGATCCTTTGGCATCACGACCTGGCATGGACAACGCCGCGTTATCGATCCGAACTCCACGATGGGTATCCCTGGAATTTATTGCGCACAGATTGGGGCAAAACCACGCATGTGGTAGTTTCCGAAACGCGGCGCGCGGAACTGGCGAACTTAATGAGCCTTGATCCCGCGTCCATTTGCGTTATCCCGAACGGTGTGGACATTGTGCGATTCTATAAACTGGAACCGCAGACTCAGGCGTTGATCGAGAAAATGAATCTATGGAATGCCGCGCCGATTTTGTTGCTGCCTGTGCGCGTGACGCCGCGCAAGAACATCGAACTGGCTTTGCATACCCTGGCTGACTTGAAAAAATATTTTCCGCAAGCCGCGCTGGTGATCACGGGGCCGTTGGGTCCGCATAACGCCAACAATCACAAATATTTCAAAACGCTTTTGGATTTGCGCGCCCAATTGGAATTGACAAGTTCCGCTCATTTTCTTGCCGAATGGTCCGATTCGTTTTTATCGGATGAAGTCATCGCCGATTTTTATCGTATCGCCGATGCGCTGTTTTTCCCCAGCCGCGAAGAGGGTTTCGGCATTCCGTTGATAGAAGCGGCGTTCAGTCATTTACCGGCATTTTGCGCGGATATCCCACCTCTGCGCGAGTTGGGATTAGATGACGCGACATTCTTTTTGCCCGATGAAGACCCGGAAAAAGTTGCAAACTTGATCTCGGAATATTTTCAATTTACATCCACGGCGCGCCTAGCCATGCGGACACGTTCAACGTTTCGATGGGAATCGATCTATCGTCAACATATCGCGCCTTTATTGGAGAAAGGATAAAACCGTGCAAAAGCATTCTGAATTTTTCCCGATCCATACCGTTCTGGTGCCTCTTGTTCACGAGGGTCCCGGCTTGCAGGCCCTTGAAGCTGCACGCCATTTGGATGCGGAAATTATTCTTATTGGTGTCGTGATCGTTCCACCCGACCAATCCTTAAGCATAGGAGCGATTGCGGCGCGCGCGTTGCGAAAACAATTACGATATTATGGAAAAGATGAACGTATTACAAGCAGATCGCAGATCATCGTTGCGCATCAACCGTGGCAGGAACTCTCCAACCTTTTGCAGAAGGAAAGACCTGACCTGCTCTGTTTGGAATGGGATTCTCACTTCACCGCTTTTGGTGTGACAACCAATGAGGTGTTAACGCGCCCGCCATGCGACATTGCCTTGGTGCGCGGAAAATTGCCAAATAAACTGAAGAAGGTCCTTGTCCCGGTAAGGGGCGGTCCTCATGCGGAGTTATCTTTGCGTGTGGGCTTGGGGTTGCATCCAAAAGAAATCACCGCTCTCCATCTACGCAGGTCAGACGATCCTGGGGCGGGAAGCGACGCTCCTTTTAAGGGACTCGCCCGCGTACTAAAGCAAATGCCCGATGTGCAGAAACAGTTTACGGTCACGGATGATGCGGCACAATTAATTTTGGAAAAGGCAAAACAGGCGGATGTCATTGTTTTGGGGACCACCATTCAGCCTGTCACAAGTTCCGCCTCGCTTGGACCTTTTGCGGATCGTATTTTGAACGAGGCTTCTTGCGCCGTGATCGCGGTCAAAAGCGGACGACCTTTACCTCAAGCGGTCTATGATGAAAGCGCGGGCGTGCAAGCTATTTCGATTCTTGTGGATAAATGGTTTGCGGAGAATACTTTTCACGCCGATGAATTCAAACAATTGGATGAACTGGTTGAGCTGAAGCGCCAACAAAATGTGACCATCAGCCTGGCTTTACCCGCCTTGAACGAAGAGGAAACTGTAGGAAAAGTGATCGGCACAATGAAAAGGGAATTAATGGAGATCACGCCATTATTGGACGAGATCGTGTTGATCGATTCCAATTCAACGGATCGAACGCGCGAGATTGCAAAGGAAGAGGGAATATCTGTTTACATCCACCAGCTTTTGCTGGAACGGCTGGGCGCGCGGAACGGCAAGGGGGAGGCATTGTGGAAAAGTCTGCTCGTGACGCGCGGAGACATCATCGTATGGGTCGATACGGATATTGTGAACATTCATCCGCGCTTTGTATATGGCATCATCGGTCCCCTGTTGTTGAATCCACAAGTGCAATTGGTGAAAGGCTTTTATCGCAGACCTTTGAAGGTCGGCGATAAAATGCAGGCAGGCGGCGGAGGACGCGTGACTGAATTAACTGCGCGTCCGTTGTTGAACCTATTTTATCCAGAACTCTCCGGTGTGGTCCAGCCGCTCGCCGGCGAGTATGCGGGCAGGCGCGCAGCGCTGGAATGCATACCGTTCTTTTCCGGCT
Organism: Anaerolineales bacterium; assembly: GCA_036567885.1. Taxonomy (GTDB): domain Bacteria; phylum Chloroflexota; class Anaerolineae; order Anaerolineales; family Villigracilaceae; genus Fen-1038. The sequence goes on from DATCTP010000193.1 coordinate 2,838, forward strand.
ATGGCGTCGAGACCGGGCTGTTGATTGATATTTATGAGCGGTATGGGTTGAACGCCATCGCTCAGGTTGACTTATTGGAACGCATTCATCACAACCAGCATCTGGAAGCATTGAGCAAAATGTCGTTTGCCATCATTCAAACCGTCATCCGCAAACTGGAGAGTCGCCTTGGCAGCGCCGTATTGGAGGACGTGAACCGATCCATGAAATTGATTCGGTATAACAACAACGGGTATTTTCTCGACGTTGAAGAGATCGCAGAAAGAGAACGTCCGCCCATGGTGGAGGTGGATGAATATCAAACCCGCTTCAAAGTTCGGGAATCGGCGCCGAATCAACCATGAGGCTTAATCTCTGTTGCCTTCTGTGAAGATGCGGGCAGTTCTTTCAACCATCTCAACAACGGCGTCATCGTCAAGCCTTGAACAATGATCGAAAAAGTTACCACGCCAAACGCGGCGGTGACGATCTGTTCGCGGAGAGGAATGGCGGCAGGAAGCCCAAGCGCCAATGCCAGAGCCAGCGCGCCGCGCAATCCGCCCCAAAACAAAATGTGCTGATGATTTCGTTCGATTTTTAGTTTCGACTTTTCAAACAAAAGACTCAATGGATAGATCGCGGCGGCGCGTCCAATCATCACAATGAAAATCGCGACAATAACGGGCAGCCATGCGTTGGCATAATTTTCCGTTGCCTCGCGCAGACCAATCAACAAAAAGATCAGCGAGTTGGAGATGAACGCTGCGAATTCCCAGAAATCAACCAGCGAAGCGCGGCCCTTATCGGAATAGGAAACGGGGAGACCAAAGTTACCGATCAGAATCCCCGCCGTCAGCGTGGAAAGCACGCCGGAGGCATGGAACTGTTCGGCGATGAGAAACGATCCATATGCCGCGACGGTGCTCAATGCCAGTTCAATCAAATGATCGCTGGTGTTATGTGTCAGGAGCAGAATCAATCCGGCAGTCAGCGCGCCCGCCAAAAGTCCGCCGAGAACCGTCCATAATAACTCGCCGGTCACATTCCAGACATTGATGGTTTGTCCACTGGAAAACGCCAGCATCACGCCGAAGCCGACCGCGGCAGTGGCATCATTGAATAAACTTTCCGCTTCGACCAACAAACGCAACCGTCCATGCACGCCCGCTTCTTTGAATGTGGCGATGACGGATACCGGATCGGTAGCCGCGATCAGAATCCCGAACAACGCCGCGCTTTGCCACGCCCAGCCGGAAAGAAAATGCATCCCGGCGCTGGTCAACGCCGCAGATACGATTACGCCAACGGTGGCAAAGACCAAAATCACAGGCAGGTT
>DATCTP010000194.1:0-2978 GCA_036567885.1 Anaerolineales bacterium
GAATCTCAAGCGAGAGTTCCACAAAGCCCGCATATATTCCGTCTTTGAACCACGGCGATTGGAAGATCATCTTCTTGATGCCGTTCTTTTCGATGGTGTATACGTTTTTCTCTTTTGTTGCCAGCAGTTTTTCTGTTTTAGCGCGCGCAACTTCAGGGTGACAATCGAGCATATTTTTTCCGATCAATGTGTAACCGCCGTCTTTCTCGAAAGTCTTGGCGGCTTTGTCGTTCATTTCGAGAATGATTCCTTTCGCATCGCAGACGGTCACCGCCGCAGGAAATTCCTTGATCCAATCGTGTTCGTTCATGCCGGTACCTCCAACGCGATCAATTCCTTGTTGACGCCCAACTCGGCGCGATGATTTTCAAACTGCAACGGACATCCGCCGCCGCATTCGGCGACGACCGGACAGGATTCGCATTTGGCTGGCAGGTTCTGCCGCTCACGCAACTGCACCGATAATGGATGATTCCAAATCGAGTCCCATGAATCGGTTAACATATTTCCAAGCGGATGATAATACGATTGGCACGGCAAAACGTTTCCATTCGATTCGATGCACATGCTGTACAACGCGGCAGTGCATCCTTTTACACCGAGGTTGTTCGCGGTGGGATCGAATTCGCAATACTGTGTCGGCGTATACCAGATCAGCTTTTGTCCGCGCTCGGATGTTTTACGCGTGGCAATATCGAGGATGGGTTGCAGTTCGCTTTCTTTGAGTCCGGTTCCGACGGTCAGAGCGTGACCGGAATAAATTAGCGCGTTGAGTCCAATCGTTGGCACGCCGAGGTTTGCAAGAAAATCCAATGTGTCAGGAATTTTGTGAACATTGGTTTTCAGCATCGTGGTGTTGGTCATCACGTAAAGCGGACTGGCGAGCGCGTTCTTGAGTCCGCGGATGGTTTGTTTGAATGCGCCTTTGGCGCGCATCATTTGGTCATGGATTTGCTCGTCACAAGATTCGACGGTGATTTGTACGTGATCGAGACCGGCATCCACCAATTGCTGAATATATTTTTCGTCAGCCAAACGGCGAGCATTCGTGTTCAAGCCGGTGATTTGTCCGTTGCTTTCAGCGTGATGAATCAATTCCGGTAAGTCATTGCGAAGTGTGGCTTCGCCGCCGGTGAAGACGATGTGCGGCACGCCGAGTTCCCAGAGTTGATCCATGATCTTGAACCACTGCTCCGTGGTCAGTTCGGGGAAGTGGCGTTCACGCGCGTTGTAGCAATGGGCGCAGTCGTTGTTACAGCGATACGTGATCGCTAAATCCATTCGATACGGCGCGGACGGCCGCGCGCTGAATGGCATGGTTGTGTCCAAATCAAGTTCGTGGATGGGGCAGGCGCCATCAGGGCGAATCAATTCGGTGAGCTGAAAATGGAAGGCGGAAAGATCGTCGCGCAACTGATTGCTTTTCACTTTCCATTTCTTTGAGCAAGTCTTGAGAATCTCGTCATCGCGTTTGCCTTCGAGAATCATCCATGCCATGAAAGCCGCGGTCGGATTTAGATGCATGACGCGATTGGCGTTGACGATCAATGTGCCATGACCGTCGGGGTCAACGCGCAGATGAGCGCGGCTCTTTTCATCCTCGCTGTCGAAGCGATAATGATAGAGTCCGGGCTTCAGATTTTCGAGTTTTGAGTTTTGATTAAACAGTGTGTTAAAGATTGGCATAGCTTTACCCATAATCTAAAATTGAAAAGCTAAATTATCGTCCGCCACCCGCACAGGCGCAGGCGCAACCAGCGCACGCGCAAGCGCAGGCGCAACCTCCGCCGCCACCGCCGCGATAACCGCTGGTCGAGGGCGGAGGCGGAGGATTGGTTACCTTGGTCACGCCGCTCGTAAAGGTGTTCAAGTTGCCAATCACCTTCGATGAAAAAGTCTGAACGCCGCCCACCATCGAAGCCGCAAATGTCGCACCGGGCAAAGAAGTAGAACGACCGCCGCCCGTTGGAAGAGAGGCAGGCGCAGCGCCGGTCATCGTGGGTGCGGAACGATACATCGGATCATAACCGCCCCACCACATCGGGATAAAGATCGGGCCGGTGAAGACGCGCCGCGAACGTTCATCATAATTGCGGTCAAGCATCGTCCATTCCAGGTTTTGATCAATGGCTTGGCTCTTGACTTCAGGAGTCTGTGCGGATTCAACTTGCTGCCAGGCTTGTTCCATGATGTTCTTGTAATAATCCTGCGTTTCTTTGCGGCTGAAGCCTTTCATCTTTTCAGAGACCGACTTGACCAAAGCCACCATCGTGCCCTGCAATTCCGCTTGACGCGCTTGCGGAGAATCCAGCTTGAACGCTTTTAAGAAATTCAATTCGTAATCGTATAAAGTAACATTGGCGGGCGCATCGGTCACTTGGACTTTGAGCGGGTCGCGCGTGATCACTTGTGCCGCGCCTTTTTTGACCACGCCAAACAAAATCATCGTCATGACTTTATCGAGCGGTTCTTCCAGCAGGATGGCAGCCTCGACGGCAGTCAGCCCGCGTTTGATGCCGTGACCTTCAATACCGATGCGCGGCGGGATGTATTGCAGTTTTCGCCGTTGTCCTTGAATCGCGGAAAAGATCGGGATTCCAAAAAAGAAAAAGATAACACAACAAATCGGTAGAGCTCCCGCGGAAACATTGATCAATCCGGCAAATAAACCCGCAAGTCCATCGAAGATGGAAGTCTGTACGATGGCGGAATCAGGCACATAACTTTTGGGGAAGGATGCGCCGAAAGTGTACGATGTGTAGGCGTTGGCGCTGGCCGATTCCCACGCGTATGTGACGCGGTTCTGTGAATCGATTCCCGTCTGCGGCTGGGACGGGAAACCGGATGGCGCAGAATGCCAGCGTCCTTCAGTGGTCTTAACGCCGGGCGGAAGATGGAACGTGACAGTCATATCCGTGTTGCCGGACACGTATTGCGAATCGAAATACGTGGGGGCAAAATCGCCGCTGGCATACGCG
>DATCTP010000195.1:0-2733 GCA_036567885.1 Anaerolineales bacterium
GCCGCGCAAGCATGCCGATCCCGAGTATCACTATCAGCAGATTCTTGCAGCCCTGAAAACAGCGGCCGCTAAAATGTCCCGCGTGGATGCGATTGGGGGAAGTTCAGCCGGAATCTATATTGCCAATCGTCCGATGGTGGCGTCGTTGTTTCGATCTGTTCCGGATCATCGTTATCATGAAGTCCGCGATTTGTTTTTGCACATCCAAAACGAAATGAACGCGCCTCTGGAGGTCATCAACGATGGCGATGTGACGGCATTGGCTGGCTCGATGTCCATTGAAGACAACGGCATTTTAGGTATCGCGCTTGGCTCAAGCGAGGCCGCCGGGTATGTGGATATAAATGGGCATATCACCGGCTGGTTGAATGAACTGGCGTTTGCGCCCATTGACTACAACCCAACTGCACCTATGGACGAGTGGTCCGGTGATCGCGGTTGCGGCGCGTCATATTTTTCACAGCAATGTGTTTTTCGACTGGCGCCCAAAGCCGAGATCGAAATTCCATCTCAATTAACCGATGCCGACAAACTCAAATTTGTTCAGGATAAATTGGAAGTTGGGCATGAAGGCGCAATTAAGATTTGGCAAAGCATGGGGATTTATCTCGGCTATGGACTTGCGCATTACGCCGATTTTTATGACATCAAGCACGTTTTGATTTTAGGCCGTTGCACATCAGGGCGCGGCGGCGATTTGTTATTGCAAGGAGCAGAGACCGTTTTGGAATCCGAATTTCCTGAGCTTGCAGAACGAATTCAACTGCATCTGCCCGATGAAAAAATCCGGCGCATCGGTCAATCCGTTGCCGCGGCAAGTTTGCCATCTTTGAATTCATATATAGGATGATTATGCGTTTTCATCTTGATACGTCAGAAATATTTATTCCCGATCAGACTCCAGTTGAACAGGCGTTGGCGCGGACGACACATTTGTGCGTGTCCGCGCATCAAGACGATATCGAGATTATGGCGGCGCAACCGATTATGGAATGTTTCCAGCAAAAAGACAAATGGTTCACCGGTGTGGTTGTGACGGACGGGCGCGGCTCGCCGCGTGATGGTTTGTATAAAGACTACACGGATGAAGAGATGCGGCTGGTTCGTTTCAAGGAACAGCGCAAAGCAGCCATCGTTGGCGAATACGCCGCACAAGTTATGTTGGATTATCCAAGCAAAGTTGTGAAGGATGCGTCTCGTAGTGAGCCGGTTGATGATCTTGCTTCATTGCTTGAGGTGACTCATCCTGAATACGTTTATACGCATAATCTTGCTGACAAACACGATACGCACGTAAGCGTGGCGTTGAGAGTCATTGCCGCGATTCGCAATTTGTCGAAAGTGAAACGTCCACAAAAACTATTTGGCTGCGAAGTCTGGCGCGCGCTGGATTGGATGGCAGATTCGGATAAATCGCCGATGGATGTTTCCGAGCATGAAAATCTGCAAGCCGCATTATTGGGAGTTTTTGATTCGCAGATCGCGGGCGGCAAACGCTATGACCTGGCTTCGATGGGACGCCGTCGGGCGAATGCCACTTATTTCGCGACACACGGCGTGGATTTGACCACGGGTCTTTCGTATTGCATGGATATGACCCCGCTGATTGAAGATAATGCATTGGAACCGCTGACATTTGTTCATGAAATCATTGAGCATTTTATTCAGGATGTGAGCGGACGCATTCGCAGGGTGAATTGAATGTTAGCCGATTATATTATCCGACCTGAATACCTAGTGAAAGGAGGATGAGTCCAGAAGCCACCTTTCTTTTCGATACGTGTTTAAAACCTGTCAAACAAAAAACTAAAAGGAGAAGAAAACATGCGTACCAAAATATTTGCGTTACTGGCCCTAATAGGCATCCTTCTAACTGCTTGCGGTCCTGCCGCCGTGTCGACTCCGGTAGTTGTAACACAGCAAGTTGTTCAGACTCAAATCGTCGAGGTGACGCCCACTCCGGGTCCGAACCCTGAAGCGGTTATTCAGAACGTGGAACCCAATGCAACGATCACATTCTGGACCTATTATCTGTCCCCGACCTTTGATGACTATATCAAGAGCACGATTGCGCGTTTCCAAGCAACGTACCCCGGTGTGACCGTGAAATGGGAAGATCATCAAGCGACCTTCCAGCAGGATTTGAACAATGCGTTCGCCGCCGGTAATGCGCCTGATGTCATCAACCTGTCAGTGGGCGAAGGCTGGGTCAGCGATTACGCAACTCAGGGTCTGTTGCTCTCGCTGGATGATAAAGTTCCACAAAGTGTCCAAGCCCTTTACTTCCCAGGTCTCTGGAAGGAACAACTGGTCAAGGGCGTCAACTATCAATTCCCGTGGTATCAGAGCATCCCCGTTGAGCTTATTAACACACAGATTTATACCGGAACACCGCAGACAGACGCGAGCGGCAATGTGACCTACACGGGCGGGGCTGGTTTGAAGGTTTCAGACTTCCCCAAGACGATTGACGGCCTCCCGGCGCTGTGCCAAACCATCAAGCAAAAGACCGGCACGCTTTGCGACATCCGTTTAAGCGTGAATGATCTGCTCTCGCAGATGGTTTATGAGGGCAATGTGAAAGTCATCAGCGATGACGGCAAGCAGTTCACGTTCAATTCGCCAGCTGCGGTTTCATGGCTGCAAATGTATGTGGATATGGTCAAAGCCGGAACCGTTGATAAGACTGTCCTTGTGAGCGATCAGGATCGCGTCGGACTGGACCTGTTCGAG
>DATCTP010000196.1:0-3961 GCA_036567885.1 Anaerolineales bacterium
ATACGGTCGCCGCGATCATCGAAACCGGATTCCTGAATTTGGATCGGGAAATCCTGACGCAGCACACCGACCAGGTTGCGGATGGTGTTGTTAATGGTATCCTTTGCTTTGTCAATAACGAAAATATCGAACCGACACCCACGCCAACCTATGCGCCATGAACACTCAATTTAATGATGCTCGTTTATCGGTAGAAAAAGCACGAGAGGCACTTCGCAACGGCAATCGCACAGAAGCGCGTCAATGGGCGGAACATGCCGCCTCGCTCGCGCCGCAAATGGAGGATCCGTGGTTGATCCTCGCCGCAATTGCCAGTCCGCATGCCAGTGTGGAATACATCAAGACGGCGCTGAAGATCAATCCAAACAGCGAACGCGCCCGCCGGGGAATGGAATGGGCAATGCAGCGACTGCGGGGAAATCCTCAGCCGGAACCAACTCCCGAAGAAGCCGCGCCCGCTCAAAGTCCGAAACGAAGCGAAAGCAAACCAGCATCGAAACGCAATCTTCTATTTCCCATTCTGCTGGTTGGACTCGGTTGCATCATCTGTGCCGGAGCGATATGGTTCGCGGCTTCATCATCGCAGATGCTGGCTTCCTTGATGAGCAATCCAACGCCTGCCGATATGCACCCGCAAGTGTGGGCGCAAGTTGAAATTCCAAAACCGACCTATACGCCTTTATCGGCAGTTGCGGAAGTTCTGGCAACGCCGACCATGCAGCCGTTGATCCAGCCAACGATGGCGCCTACCGAAATGCTATCCGCTTTGCCAACTGATACTTCCGTTCCAAATACGGTCATACCGCAAAATCCGCAAGCGCCCACTGCTACACCGAATCCGACTCTGCAAAATACCGCAGCGCCAATGCCCACGCCGACTTACGGCGGTTCGATCTCGATGTCCATCGTGCCGGATACGCCAACCGCGGGGGGCGCAACCAATGTGCCGCTTCCAACATCCGCAACGTCCGGAGCGCCGCTTGCCACCGAGGCTCCGCCACAAGTTGCAAATAATGGTCAGCGCTGGATTGACGTCAACCTCATGCAGCAAATGGTGTATGCTTATCAAGGAAATTCCGTGGTCAATTCGTTCCTCGTTTCAACGGGCACCTGGCAATATCCAACCGTCACCGGTCAATATCACATCTATGTCAAATTGCTTTCCACCGATATGACCGGACCGGGATATTATTTGCCCAATGTTCCGTACACCATGTATTTTTATCAGGGCTACGGACTGCACGGCACGTACTGGCATCACAACTTCGGCACGCCGATGAGTCACGGATGCGTCAACCTTACCATTCCCGATGCGCAATGGCTCTATAATTGGGCTTCGGTTGGCACACTGGTGAATGTGCATTACTAAATTTTTTCATTGGAGATCAGGATGGTTAAAGCACTTTTTCCCGGCACGTTCGACCCAATTCATTACGGCCACATTGACATTGCAGAACGCGCCGCGCGTCTCTTCGATGAGGTCATCATGGCGGTCTATGACCGGCCGCTCAAGACGCTGATGTTTTCGCCCGAAGAACGCATGGATTTGGTTACCGAAGCGTTCAAGCGGAATCCAAAAATCAAAGTGACCGGTTATAGCGGATTGACGGTGGATTTTTGCCGCAACGCGGGAGCGCAGGTGATCGTACGCGGCTTGCGCGTCTTTTCGGACTTTGAGTTTGAATTCCGAATGGCGCTGGCGAATCAGCGCCTCGCCACGGACATTGAAACGGTCGCGCTGATCACGGCGGAACAACACACCTTTCTTTCATCCAGCACCGTGCGTGAGATCGCCTCATTAGACGGGGATGTTTCCAGCATGGTGCCGCCCTACGTCGAATCCGCGTTGAAGCGCAAAATCATGAGTCTGGGAGAACAGCATTCTCCTCCCAATGCTCTGCGAGATTGATATATAATAAGGTATCACCGTCCGCGAGGCGGAGGCATCTATGGACATTCTGCAACTGATTGACCGTTTGGAAGAACTTTTCAACGACGCCAAGGCTGTGCCCTTTACTCACAACGTGGTCATTGATGAAGACCGCATGTTGGAAATCATTGACCAGATGCGGATCGTGATCCCGGATGAAGTGAAGAAGGCACAACAGATCATGGGTCAGCGCGACCGCTTTTTAGCGCAGGCTCAGGAAGAAGCGGATCGCACCATTGCACTGGCGCGCGAAAAAGCCGAACAAATGGCAATGAAAGACAGCGTTGTGCTGGAAGCCCAGCGCCGCGCAGACCAGATCATCAATCAGGCACGCGCCGATGCCGAAGCCACGCGTCGCGATGCGGATGATTACATTGTTGAAACGTTGATGAATTTACAAGACCAAGTGGAAAAGACACTCAACCAAATTCAAAACGGCATTCGCGCGGTGCAAGATGAGCAGATGCAAAAAAGGATTCCGACTTCACCGTCTAGCATTTCTGAAAAAATTTCGAAATGATTGACATAAAAAATCTCCCACTTGGGAGATTTTTTATTGAAGTCCTAATTTCCGAATTCAAATGTTGGCATTCCTGTAATATTCGTCTTCATTCGAAATATGCCGCCAGATTGCGGATACTTTCCCAGCGAAGCTCCATCCATTCCGATACGCGCGGATGTGATATATAACTCATCCATGTCTGCACCGCCAAAAACACAGGATGTCACTTGCAGCGCTGGGACACCGAACTGTTCGAGCAATTTGCCTTTCGGCGACCATTGGGTGACGCGGGCGCCGCCCCATAGCGCGATCCAAAGATTGCCATCCATATCGGAAGTCATGCCGTCGGGCCAGCCGAACGTATCAGCAAAGTGAATGATGACGCGCGGGTTCGCAATTTGTCCCGTTTCGATATCGTAGTCAAAGGCTTTGACATCTTTGGTCGGCGTATCAATAAAATACATGGTTTTGAAATCGGGCGACCAGGCAATGCCATTCGAAATGCGGACATCCTTTAGCAGACGTTTGACGCGTCCATCCACGGAGAGCGAATATAACGAACCGCTGGCTTCCTGTTCGTTGTGATCCATTGTCCCGGCAACGAAGCGTCCGCGTGGATCACATTTGCCATCGTTGAAACGGTTGTTTGACGGTTCACCTTTTGGGGAGGCAAGCGTGATCAATTTATTGGTATCCGGTTCAAAGTTCCAGAAACCGAAGCGCTGGGCAATCACCAGTCCGCCATCTTTGCGCGGGGCAAGGCATCCCACATAATCATCGAGCTGAATAAAAAGTTTCGATCCGGCATAGACGCGTTTTTCAAGCACATCCACCCAATACAGCGTTTGAGTCTTTGCATCCCACGCAGGACCTTCACCGAGCGTGGCTTTGGCATTATAGAAAAGTTCGGGGAGCATCATAATCGGAAAGATTACCCTGCCATAAGATTTCCGTCAAGATACGGATTGTTTTTTTGTGTCGAGTGGCTATTGCATAAGGAACCGAATGAATATAGAGCATTGATTGTGAAAACGCTCTCCAATGGGACAGGATTCCTATATTCAAATTTGCGAACAATGTTATACTGCTCCGCAGTATATAATTTTAGTAGTAATGTGTTCATGTACCAACGAGGAGAAGCGTGAGTATGTCCCCCACAATCAATGAATTGATGACTGAAACTATAAAGACGGCTTTCGTGCCGGAAAAAGCCGCGGGCATAGATACTGTGGTTCAATTCAAATTCACAGGTTCGCAAGCCTCTGAATGGTATGTAATCATCCATGACCAAAAGGTGGAATCGATTCAGGGAACGCATCCCAATCCCAAGATGACGATGACCGTCGACTCAGATGATTACATCAAGATCTCGACCGGCGAACTGGACGCCACGATGGCATTCATGAAGGGAAAAGTGAAAGTTGCCGGTGATATGGGCATTGCCCTGGGGATGGGTAAATATTTCCAATACGGAAAATCCAAGTAACGATAGATACAATTTTTTATTTGATAATCGCGAGAAAAGACCG
>DATCTP010000197.1:0-7587 GCA_036567885.1 Anaerolineales bacterium
CATGTTTAATTATGTGTTAAAGAAACGCGCCGTGAAAAATCTTGGATTCCCTTTGAATGAATATCGGATGTAAGTGATTCAAATGTTAAAGAATCGATGGTTTATTATTTTATTGATGCGCGCGGCGCGGAACCCATGCAAGAATCGTCGTACCGTCCCCAATGACGGATGTGAGATCCACTTCACCACCCACAGATCGAGCGCGCGTTTGCATATTGGATAATCCATGGCCGATCGTCATTGCCATTTTTTCCAAATCAAAGCCCTTCCCATCATCATGAATCTCCATCATCACACGATCCGATGTAGTCCACACAGTGATATCCACTCGTTTTGCGCCTGAATGCTTGGCGGCGTTCGCCAACGTCTCCTGACAAATATGAAACAGCGCCAGTGAATTTGTCTGCGGAAGGTGATCCAATCCGCCTTTTGGCCCGGTCAACGAGACTTCCGCAAACGTATTGGCTCGATATTCGGTCACTAAGCGCTTCAAACCGTCCATCAAGCCATCGTTTCCGAGTTGGCGCGGACGTAAATCCAAAATATAAGCGCGAATATCACGAATGGCTTGATTTAAACCTTCTATGGACTCTTTAATTCGCACTTTGGCAAGGTCAGAGTCATCGTCAAGCGTATGCAAAGCATAATCCAGCGAAAGCCCAACACCATAAATGGATTGAATAATGCCGTCGTGCAAATCCATACCGATGCGATCACGCTCTTCCAGCACCGCCAACCGCCTCGCATTTTCGTGTAAACGGGCATTTTCAATCGCCAAACCCGCCCAATTCGCCACACCGTCCAAAAACTTAAGACTTTCCTCCTCGAACGGCTCGCTACTACGCGTGGCAACACTCATCACGCCCATTAAGCTCGTAGTCGACTTCAAAGGAAAATCAGCAAGTTGACGAAATCCCGCCTTGGCAACGGATGGACGCAAGTAGCGCGATTCTTCCATCAAATCGGTCACGATCATCCGCTGACCCGATTGCGCCACCAAACCGACAATCCCATCCCCAATTTTGAATCGATTCTTGGTCCAAAACGCTTCCGCCGCTTGTCCGCGGTGCAAAACCATCCGTAACGTTTCTTTATCTTCTTCCAGCAGGAAGATTTCACCGGCATCCACTTTCATGTACGCCATCACCACTGCCAGAGTTTTGTTCAAAACCTCGTCGAGTTCCACGGATGAGGTCAGGGCGGATGCGAATTCGTTGACCAGCGCCAGGTCTTCGCTGCGACGCGTCAGCGCGGCGTCGCGTTCCTGCATTTGTTCCACTTGCTTTGCATTTTGGATGGCGGCTCCAGCGTACGCCGCCAGCATTTGGATGATCTTTTCATCATCCGCCGTAAATTCCGCCGCTCCGATTTTATCGGTTAGGTAAATCTGCCCCAACTGCCGGTCGCTGGTGCGGATCGGAACGCCAAGGAATGATTTCATATTCGGATGGTTCGGTGGAAATCCAACCGAACGCGAATCCTTTCCGATCACCGGCACACGGATGGGATCTTCCGTATCCATTAAAGCGCCCAGCAATCCCAAACCGACCGGCGTATGCGGGATCCGCTTAACTTGTTCCTTTGTCATACCAACGGAGATAAATTTATCGAGTTTTCCCTCGTCATCGAGCACGCCGAGCGCGGCATAACGCGCTTCCGCCTGTTCACATGCCAGCGTTGCGATCCGTTCCAAAAGATGGTCAAGAGAAACATCCTTGACCAATTCCAAACTGGCACGATGCAAAGCGATCAGGCGTTCCTGTAATTGTTCACGCGTTAAAAGCATTCAAAGACACCTCCTTATAATTATCTCACAAAAACTGATAGATTTTGGAAGAAGTGTGCCATAAAATATAACTTACAAAGGTGAAAAATGACAACCTCCCGAATTTCCGGATTCTATAATTTGACTTTAAACGAACGCCGCGCCAAATTGGCCGAATCGGCGACTCTTTCTCCCGACGATTTAGCGGTCTACGTTTCAAACGGCGGACTCGCCCCCGAAGCCGCCGACCACATGATCGAAAACGCAATCGGCACATTTGCCTTGCCGCTTGGCATTGCGCTGAATTTTCAAGTGAATGGCAAAGACGTTTTGGTCCCGATGGCAATCGAAGAACCGTCGGTGGTGGCTGGCGCGTCGTTCATGGCAAAGCTTGCGCGTGCTGGCGGTGGATTCACTGCAACAACCACCGAGCCATTGATGATCGGTCAAATGCAAATCATCCATGTTGTGAATCTCGAAGAAGCCAAACTGAAACTCTATGAACACAAAGCAGAGTTGCTCGCCGAAGCGGACTCGATTGATCCGGTGTTGAAAAAATTCGGCGGCGGCGCACGGGATTTGGAAGTTCGCGTGATTGACGATTCCCCCATCGGCGGATTTCTGGTCGTCCATCTCATTTATGATGTGCGTGACGCGATGGGTGCCAACGCTGTTAACACGGCTTGCGAGAAACTCGCGCCGCATGTCGAATCCATTACTGGCGGACATGTTCATTTGCGGATTCTGTCGAATTTAGCCGACCAACGTATTGCGCGTGCGCGTTGCACTATCCCTGTGAAAGAATTGTCATTCGTAGGGGCGGACGGTGTCCGCCCTTATGCTGGTGAAGAAGTCCGTGACGGGATCATTGCCGCGTATGCTTTCGCCGCTGTGGACCCTTATCGCGCCGCAACGCATAACAAAGGCATCATGAACGGCGTGGATGCGGTCGTCATCGCCACCGGCAACGATTGGCGCGCCATTGAAGCAGGCGCTCATGCCTATGCCGCGCGTTCGGGCAAGTACACTTCATTATCAACGTGGAATAAAGATAAAGGTGGAAATTTAGTCGGCACGCTTGAAATGCCGATGGCGGTTGGAATCATCGGAGGCGCGACCAAAGTTCATCCCGCCGCGCAAGCCGCAGTCAAACTGATGGGCGTGAAAACAGCCAGCGAACTGGCGGAAATTATCGTCTCTGTTGGACTCGCTCAAAACATGGCAGCCTTGCGCGCTCTAGCCACGGAAGGCATCCAGCGCGGACATATGTCCCTGCATGCGCGGCAGGTTGCCATTGCCGCCGGTGCGACCGGTGATATGATTGAAAAAGTCGCCGCGCAGATGGTAGCGGAGAAAACAGTTAGAATAGATAAAGCTGAAGAAATATTGCAACAGTTGAAAGCATAATGGCTGATAGAAAACTTCTCACATCCGAAGAAATTTCTGCTATCGTGAATGGATTCGATCCCATTGATTGGGTGCAGATGGAATTGCTGGCGAAGCTGCCGCCCGGAAAAAGAATGTATCCCAGCCTGCAAGCCAGCGCCATGCTTCGCGCAGGTCTACGCACAGCATTTAAAAGAAAATTCCCAAAACTTTTGATATCAGAAATCAATATGAAAGTTTTAGAATATTTAACTTTCATGGATAAAACACATGAGCATGCTTGATTTTTATATTCGCGTTGCGAAAGCACTTGACGAAATGGGTGCGCCCTATATGATTGTCGGCGCTTTTGGCGGCACCATTTTCGGAATCACCCGCGCCACCAACGATGTTGATATTATCGTAGACTTACATGGCAAGGATTTTGAAGCTTTATCCGAAAAGTTTCCATTACCGCGTTATTACGCCGATCCCGAAATGATCAGAAATTCGGTTGAAATGGGAATCATGTTCAATATCATAGACTCGCAAGAGGGAGTCAAAGCAGACCTTGTTCCTTTAAAGCGGGAACCGGAATATCAACATGCCTTTGACCGCCGCATACGCGAGACATTCACAGATGAAAACGATAAACCATTTGAAGCCTGGGTCGCACAGCCAACGGACATCATCATCGGAAAGTTACAGGCATGGAACGAAGGCAGGTCTGACAAACATCCCAAAGATATTTTTGCGATTCTTTTCTTCTGTCTGAGCGGATACAGCGATTATGAAGTCAATTTAGATGAAGTCACAAAAGAAGCCAAGCGCATCGGGCAAGAGACTCTGGATATGTGGAACAAAACGCTTGCGAGAGCAAAAGATGAAATACAAAAAGGAAATACGCCGCGAAAATGGTAACCATAAGCCACAAGCCTTTCCCCTCTCCTTTTAGGAGAGGGTTAGGGTGAGGTTGCGACGCAAATGGTGGCGGAGAAAGTTGTTCGGATTGATCGAGCGGAAGAGATTTTGAAAACTTTGAAGGGATGAACTAAATTTCTAAACAGAAAATCATGAATAAAAGAATTGGCATACTTTCCATTTTTCTCATCTTTATTTTGGGATGCAGTTTCCTAGCATCACCGCCACCGACAGCATCTCCAGTTCCACCATCGCAGACGCCACAAAGCCCAACTGCTATTCCTCCGACTTCAACGATTGCGCCAACGCAACCCGCATCGCTTGGAACCATCGCTCTTGATTTCGTTGCTTTGCTGTGTGACGCCAAGTGGATGAACGGCGCGCAACATCTGACGGCTTGCCCCACTGCTAACGCTGACCATTCCGGCGGTTACGCCCAGTCGCTTGACCCGGCGTCGGAAGACTTGCCTGCTAACGCGCCGACGCTTCTTACCATCCCGGCGTGGAGTGGAGGTGCCGCTTTGTTCCTTCGTTATCCACCGTTTACCGTGCACACCGCAGATCGCTTTCGCGCCACGCTGCGTTGCCAAGTCAATGCGCCGTGTGACGTTGAATATGCTTTGGAGTATTACGATGCTAACGGAAAATATCACAGCCCCTTTCTGTCATGGACGTATCAAGCCGGAACTTCTGCAATCAATGTGGATGCCGACTTAAGTGGGCTGGCAGGTCAAACCGTTGACTTTGTGCTTGCGCTTCGCCCAAACAACGATACGCCGCAACAAGATTACAGTTTGTGGATTGCGCCGGTTATCTATCACCCGAATCCATAATTGATCAAGCAGAAGAGATTTTGAAAGGAAAAAATAATTCACAGATGCTAAGCATCAAACAGGTTGTAAAGATTTTCAAAGCAGATCGAGCCGATATCAGCTGATTGGAGGATGTCATGGTAAATGAATTTTCTTTTGGTTATCTATATATTCCAACCTTGAATAAAGGAATCTTCAGAGATATATTCTTATTCATAAATGGTCAGTTGTTTTGCCGCGATTATTTACGTTGCGGATCCCAAAGTCAATTATTTGAGTCAGTAACACCAACAGAGATTTCTCAACTTACGCAAGTTTCTGTCGGGGATGTAATTAGCATCTTAGGTGCTGTCCCGGAAGTTGCAAAGGTTGTATCGAAACTATGGAAGAAATTCGCCCAACCTCACAATGATCCTCAAGATAACAAGAATCTGTGGCCTAAGACTTTATCAAAAGCACGAGGAGATCTTGATAAACTATTATTCAACAACCTCGTGGATTTACGATCAGATCTAGCTATCCGACAAAACATAAAAATTATTGAGGATGCCGAAGAAGAACTAAAGGTATTCAGAGTCGCATTTAGTGATGACCTTGTCAATTTAGGCAAATACATAGATAAGACTAAGCAAGGATGCAAGGTTGAGTTTAATCTAGCATCTGCAAAATCTTTGAAAATGGCTTGCCACAATGAATTAACTGAATTAGAAAGACGAAATGAGTTATTTACAAACTTGCGAACCGAGTTTGATATTCAAGCTAAAAGCAAGTATATGAGAGATCCCAGTGCTAACTTTGCGCGAGCCGCTTGCGATAGCTTATGTGCAATAAGAGCATCTCAAAATTATATAGAACGTAATTCCACTTTGGATGATTCAAAAAGGTTTAAACTGAGTCTCTTTACTGGCGATCCATCTTTCAGAGGCACGATAACAGAGAAGGAATTGGGGTATGTAAGCACTGAACCATGGGCACCAGGCATGACGGGCGACCTACATTCACAATTGAGAGATCGAGAAAATAAGCATAATTGGGATATTGCAAAGAAGAAATTCTTAGCAGAAATCAAATCATCAATGAAGCCAATTGAATTGGATTTTTATGGAGCCGCAAGAGAATTAAGCACAGAAGCAATTACAGCAATCTATGAAGCCGAAAGGCGTCCTAGCAAAACCAGAGACGACATTTCTCATTTAGAGGAAATGATTAAAGCAATCCAATATTTCAAGCCAATGTCCAAATCTGATATCCCAAATGTGCTCGAGCAAATCACCAATCATCGTAAATTATTACGAGATGAGTTTGGAAAAATCTTTCCTCGCCTTGACGAATTCATTCCATCCGCGAATCAATCGCTTTCTTCTACTATGTAATGTCGTAAGGAACTTTTATGACAACTCCTCAACCACCGCGAAGCGCCCCTTTGGGGCAACCCTTTCCTACTCTCCTCAAACCTGCCAAGCCCGTTGGCATTGTTGGCTACGGCGCGTATGTGCCGCGGTATCGCCTGCCCGCCAGGGAAGTTGCGCGCGTATGGACGGGCGGCAAAGGCGGACTTCCCATCAAAGAGAAAGCTGTCCCCGGCCTCGATGAAGATGTCATCACCATGTCCATTGAAGCGGCGCGCAACGCCATGAAACGCGCCCAAATTGATCCGACCGAATTGCGCGCGGTGTGGGTCGGGTCTGAGTCGCATCCATATGCGGTCAAACCCACTTCCACGTTGGTCGCGGAAGCGATTGGCGCGGTCCCCAACACGCAAGCCGCCGATTGGGAATTCGCCTGCAAAGCCGGCACCGAAGCCTTGGTCGCCGCGATGGGACTGGTCGGCTCGGGCATGGGACATTATGCGATGGCAATCGGCATGGACACCGCGCAAGGCAAACCCGGCGACGCGCTCGAATACACTGCCGGCGCGGGCGGAGGCGCGTACATCGTCGGTCCTGCAGAAGAATCGCTGGCGATCATCAACGCTTCATATTCATACGTCACCGATACGCCCGATTTCTGGCGGCGCGAATATCAAAGATATCCCGAACACGGCGTGCGCTTCACGGGCGAACCGGCGTACTTCAAACATATCACTGAAGCCGCCACACATTTAATGGAAGCTGCGGGCACAAATGCCAAAGCTTATAAGTGGGCGGTCTTTCACCAGCCGAATACGAAATTCCCGCAACGTGTCGCGTCTCAACTCGGATTTTCGATGGAGCAGATCGCACCCGGACTCTTGGTTCCGGTCATCGGGAATACGTATGCGGGCGCGGCCATGATCGGCCTGACTGCGACTCTCGACATCGCTCAACCCGGAGATCGAATCCTGGTCGTTTCTTTCGGGTCGGGAGCGGGTTCCGACGCCTTCGATATTCTCGTCACCGACAAAGTCACTGCCCGCGCCGGACTGGCGATGAAGACTCAAGAATACATCGCGCGCCGCACCGAGATCGATTATGCAACGTATGTCCGTTATCGCGGAAAATTGGCAATGAAATAATCTTTCATTCGTGTCATTGCGAGACGCCGAAGGCGTCGTGGCAATCTCGTATTTTCATGCAACTGTTTGACTACAAATTAGTTGAGATTGCTTCGCCACTCGCTTCGCTCGGGTTCGCAATGACAGGAGAACATTATGGCATTCTTTGATCTTTCTCTCGATGAACTCAAAACCTATTTTCCCGCGCGTGAAGAGCCGAAAGATTTCGATTCGTTTTGGCAATCAACATT
>DATCTP010000198.1:0-8507 GCA_036567885.1 Anaerolineales bacterium
TACCGGAACTGCACCGGGAAAAATTTGATAATCAAAATCTGTCAGCCAATGATCGAAGAGTTCGCCGTCGGTGTGGGCTGGCGAAGGTTTATCGAGATGAATTGTCAAATGGCTACATTGGACTTCATGCATTCCTTCTAATTCAATATAATTGCCCTCGTTTTCTTTTAAAGCGCTCGGCAATGCCGTAAACATTCCAAGACGAGTACCGCGATAACCAAAAGCAAAAGTCAGTTTGCCATCGAATGGATCCGCATGCGGCGTCATGAAAAATCCACCAGTACGACGACCATTTCCAATTGAGCCAAGGGAAATCGGGCCTTTGAATTCGCCAACATCCCATTTCATTTCAGCTTGCCATTGGGGCTTATCCATAATGCCCCACACCGCCGCAACCAGATAACGAGCCATGCCTTTGATCCAGTTAATGCGTTCGTGTTTCATCGAAATATATGGTTCGAGACAAATCCCGGAATTATTGATAAAGTATTCATCGTTGCACTTGCCAAGATCAACCGATTTGGTTTTACCGTTCGCAATGATCCGCGCGGCTTCCCCCAAATCCAACGGAAGACCAAGCGCAAAGACAAAATCGTTGGCAGAACCCAAAGGCATAATTCCAATATTTACGGGAAATTTATCTTTACCATTCCATTGACGCGCAACCCCATTGATGACTTCACCGATCGAACCGTCGCCGCCAGCAATTACAATGGTAGAAAAACCTTGTTTCACGGAATCCGCCGCGAGGTCCACGAGATGATCCGGATGCTCCGAAACGGATAAATCAAAATACACGCCGGCAGATTTAAGCGCGGCTTCCGCCTCGGGACAGCGCTTCTGCGCGTTCCAACGATTGGAATACGGATTCAATAAGACTTTTACTTTCATCGGCCTTCCACTAAATGCTCGGGATCAATTTTACCTGATGTGTTCCATTCCTTGAATTGCGAAAGCAGTACAGCGAACAGGATCAGACCGCAACCGGCGATTTGAACGATGGCAAGATTTTCATGAAGGATGATCCAGCCTGAAAGAACAGAAAAAACGGATTCGAGTCCCAGAATAAGCGCGGCGTCCGTGGGCGGCGTGTGGCGCTGTGCCCAGATTTGCAGAGTGTACGCAATTCCTAACGAGAATATGGCTGTATAAATAATGGCACCGATTAATGAGATATTCGCAAGGGAATGAATCGGTTCGACGAAAATGCCGATGCTAAAATTGAGCAATCCGCAAATTGCCAACTGCCCTACCGAAAACGACATCGCATCATACCGCGACGCGAACTTTCCCAGCACGATGACGTGAAATGTCCAAAACAGCGCGCCGATCAATTCAAGCGCGTCGCCCGCGTGGACCGCGAGCCGGCCGCCGGTCGAAAGCAGAAACACGCCAGCCCCAGCTAATCCCACCGCCAGGATTGCCAGCCAATGCGGCTTCTCTTTCCAAAATATAAGAAGCGCAATCGGAATCAAAACCACGTACAGGCTGGTGATGAAACCGGCATTGCCAGCGGTCGTGTAAACTATTCCGGCTTGCTGCAAGGCGCTTCCGACAAATAGCACAAACCCCGCGACCACCATCCACTTCCACTGTTCACTTGAAATCAATTCTTTTCTTTTGACAAACGGCAAAACAATCAGCGCGGCCAGCAAATAGCGCGCGCCGTTGAAAAGGTAAACCACATCTTGCTGTCCCGCGATACGCTGGGCGACAAACGCCGTGCCCCAGATCATCGCGACGAGGAAAAGAGTTAAATCTGCTTTTAGACGCATAAGTTGGAGATAAAATCAATCCAAGAATTCGCCCAATCATAGCACAGGACAGATATAACTCTTCGCGAGTCCGACCTTCAGCATGATGGATGTGAAATCTACGATCACCATTCGACCAGAAACGGCAAATGATTATGAAGCCATCGAGCAATTCACAATAATCTGATTTATGAAGGTGCGCCTGCGGCAATTTATTTTATAGCATTGCCGGTTTATAACGAAGTGCCAGACGGCAAAGTTGAATTCCATCGGGCGTTTTACACACCGACCCATTCTTAAGACCAGGAAAGAGAATGAATTCAATCCTCGTCAAGAGGGGTATACTTTTTATTATAGGTGACGTATGACAACTTTCTTCGAGTCAATGGCAAGCGTAAAAACAGATCTGAACAAACAGAAATACATTGCGTCTGATGAAATTGCGACGATTGTGTATCTGGCGCAAAAGCTGGGCAAGCCGCTTTTGACGGAAGGTCCCGCGGGCGTAGGAAAAACCGAATTAGCGAAAGCCATTGCGGGCGCGACCGGATGCGAGTTGATTCGTCTGCAATGCTATGAAGGCTTGGATGAATCCAAAGCGCTATACGAGTGGGAATATTCCAAGCAATTGCTTTACACACAACTCTTGCGCGACAAATTGAATGACACGCTGGGCAAAGCCGAATCGCTCGCCGAAGCCGCGGACCGTTTGGCGAACGAAGAAGACGTTTTCTTTTCGGATCGCTTCCTGCTTCAACGACCATTGCTGAAAGCCATCTTGAGCGAACAGCCAACGGTGTTATTGATTGACGAAATTGACCGCGCCGACGCGGAATTCGAAGCGTTTTTATTGGAAGTGCTGAGTGACTTTCAAGTCAGCGTTCCTGAATTGGGAACGTTAAGCGCCAAGCATAGACCGTTCGTCGTGCTGACATCCAACAACACGCGCGAACTCTCCGAAGCATTGAAGCGGCGCTGTTTATATTTGTTTATTGATTATCCGTCGCTCGAAGAAGAATTAGCCGTCGTGCGATTGAAAGTACCGGAGCTAAATCCAAAGCTGGCGCGGCAGGCGGTGGAGTTTGTTCAACGATTACGCAAGACTGATATGCGTAAGTCACCGTCGATTAGCGAGACATTGGATTGGGCGAACGCGTTGGTTTCGCTTAACGCAAAGAACATTGACAAAGAAACATTGGAAGATACGATTTCGGTTTTGTTGAAGCACGAAGCAGATTTACAAAAAGCGAAACGCACCATCATCAACCCGCCACCACCGCCGACCATTCCGCCGCGCCAAAGACCGGATGATTTTGGAAGATTCTCCGGAAATTGATTACAATAACCGAGAGAAAAGAAAGAGAGCATTTATGGCACTTGAAACATTGGAAAAACTACTCAAACAAGCAGACCGCTTGTCTCCCAACGAACAACTTTTGCTTGCTACGCGTCTAATTGAAAGAGTGAGGCAAGTCAATAAGCCTATGACGGGAAAGGATTTGCTCAATTCTGGCTTGGTCGGCATGTGGGCAAAAAGGAAAGATATTGGAGATAGTACGGTATATGCCCAAAAACTTCGCACCCAAGCGCAAACTCGGAGACGCGCCTCATGATATTGCTCGATACGGATGTAATGGTTGATGTCTTGCGCGGTTATGAACCAGCCAAAGAATGGCTGAAATCTGCGCAAGAAATCGGTGTGCCCGGACTCGTAGCAATGGAACTCGTTCAGGGATGCCAAAACGCCAAAGAACAAAAGCAACTCGAAAAAGCATTAGCTGAATACCAACTTTATTGGCCCGATGAAGATGATTGCAATCGGGCACTCACAGGTTTCTCATCGCATCACTTAAGTGACAACATCGGATTGCTGGATGCTTTGATCGCCGAAACTGCAATTGGAGCTAATGCTGAACTTGCGACTTTCAATGTTAAACATTATCGAGTACTGAGGGGAATCCGAAACGTACAACCGTATGAAAGATAGAGAATACAAGCCTCCGAATTCTTCGCGAAGCACCCCGTAGGGCAAGAACTCGGAGGTTTTGCCAAAGGAGCGACAGCCATGAAATCCAAAATGATTTTCGCCTTCACATTGGTCTTGCTTCCTGCCTCATGTTCATCTGCACCAATAACAATTACAGTTACACCCGCGCCTACAAACACGCCGACCATTCCGCCGCGCCAAAGACCGGATGATTTTGGAAGATTCTCCGGCAATTAAACACAAAGGACACAAAGCGATTTATTCAAACAAGGAAAATCACATGCGAATTGCCATCATCGCAGATCTTCATGGGATTCTGCCAGCCTTGGATGCCATGTTGGATGAAATCAAAAATGAAGATATAGAAGGCATCATTGTTGCCGGAGATATGATTGCTGGGCCCAACTCTGCCGAGGTCGTCAAAAAACTTCGCCAATGCAACTGCTGGATGATTCGTGGCAATCAAGAAAATTACATCATACAACTTGCATCGGGTAAAGCCCCCGATTGGCAATATTCCTGCAAACAATGGAACTATATTCGTTGGACCTACGAGCATACAGATAATGACACACTTAATTTCCTTCAATCCATCCCAGAACAATGCACAATTCAATTCACCGAAAAAGAACCTATTCGAGTTGTGCATGGTTCTCCAAGCAATGTTTCCGAACTCATATTCCCGTACCAAGACATTTCCAAGTTAGACAAAGCGCTAGAGCAGGTTACTGAGCCTGTCATAATATTTGGGCATTCTCACGAAGCTTGGACAATGAAAAGAAATGGAAAGTTAGCAGTCAATCCAGGATCATTAAGCATGTCATTCTTCGGCAAACAACATGGAACATATGCTATTTTAGATTGGGAAAATCAACATTGGAACGTAGAGATCCGCAAGCTCTTTTACAATTCTAAATTGGTAAGAAAAGCTTATATTGAAACCGGCTTGCTTGAAAAAGGAGGTGCGTTCGCGCGATGTTGTTTAATCAGCATTGAAACTGGCATAGACTACTTACCTCCAATGCTCGACTACGCCTACAAAAAGGCAGAAGAAGCAGGTTACGGCGATTCTCCCTTCGTACCAGACGAAATCTGGTATGAAGCCACCAAGTCATTTGAAGAATTAAATTATAAAGAAGCAGCATCTGAATTAGATCTTAGTTTGTGAACGATGGGATTGCTTCAGAAGACAGAGTAATTTCATCGCGATGTTAGGAGTTTAAAATTATGGAATCCCGCATCTTACAGTTAATTTCAGCCTTACGCGCCAGCGGAGTGCGCGTGTCACTGGCGGAAAGTAGCGAAGCCTTTTCTGCAGTGGATTTGATGGGGATTCAAGACCGCGAGCATTTCCGTCTATCGTTGCGCTCAACGTTGATCAAAGATGTACGCGACCTGCCGGTGTTCGATAAATTATTTCCGCTATTCTTTGGCTCGGGTCAACCACCGATGATGGGCGGGAATCCATCCGACAACTTAACTTCGGAAGAAGCGCAGATGCTGGCAGATGTATTGCATCAGTTCACCGAGCAACTTCGTCAGCGGATGGAACGGTTGATGAACGGCGAGCCGCTGTCCCGCGAAGAACTCGAAGCGCTCGGTCAAATGGTGGGATTGAACAACACCGATGATCTACGTTATCAAAATTGGATGACGCAACGCATGATGCGTGCGCTGGCTTTCCCCGAAGTGCAGGAAGCGCTACGCGAGTTGATGGAACAACTCCAGCAAATGGGAATGAACAAGGAACGCGTCGAGCAGTTGCGCGATCTCATCCAACAAAACATGCAAGGCATGCAACAGCAGATCAATCAATTCGCGGGCGAACGTATTGCCGAGAATTTGAGCGAGCAAGAACCGAACGAAGCTATGGACGGTTTGATGAACCGCCCGTTCAGCGCGTTGACCGATGCGGATAAAAAACTTCTTCAACGCGAAGTGAAACGACTCGCCGCCGCGCTGCGAACGCGCATCGCACTGCGACAAAAGCGCGCCAAGAACGGGCAGCTCGATCCGAAAGCCACCATCCGCGCCAACCTTAAATACAACGGCGTGCCGATGGAGATCAAACATCGCGACCGCGTCCGAAAGCCGAAGCTCGTCGTCATCTGCGACATCAGCACTTCGATGCGTTTCTGCTCCGAGGTGATGCTTAGTTTTTTGTTTGCTCTTCAAGGACAAGTCCGCAAGACGAATGCCTTTGCATTCATTGATCATCTCGAATTTATTTCGGATGAGTTCAACGGCTCCAACGCCGACGAAGCGATTGCTTCCGTTTTATGGCACATGCCCAGCGGACATTACAACACCGACCTCGGCTGGTCGCTCAACGATTTCAATAACGAATATTTGGACACACTCAACGGTCAAACGACTCTCATCCTTGTCGGTGACGGACGCAACAACTATAACGATCCGCGCGTTGACATCTTCTCAACCATGTCGCGCCGCGCCGCGCGGACGATCTGGCTGAATCCCGAACCTCCCTACCTCTGGCACGGCGACAGCGACATGCCCAAGTATGCGCCGTTATGCAATAATGTGTTGAAAGTCAGTAATTTGAGGGAATTAGCTGAGGCGGTAGACGAATTGCTAAGTAGATAATTCCGGTCAGCCGCGATAAGGGATGGATAGACTCACGATAGATGCAGACCCTACCAAAAGCGGGGGTTCTCTACACCAACGCAGGTCAAGCAGAATGAGATGTTATGCCGAAACAAATCACATTTTCACAAGAAGTTATTATTCGTTATCGGCTTCAAAACCAGCAACTTGTAGAAACCAAATTCGAACGAGCCGAGGATGTTGTCAGATGGATGGGTGCGGTACAAGCCCAGGATTTTGCCGCAGCCAAATGGGCGGTCGGGCAGCGCACCAAAGCCGCGACCGACTCGGTTGTCGAAAAGGCATTCGCGGACGGAGCCCTCCTGCGAACGCACGTTATGCGCCCCACGTGGCACTTCGTCGCGCCTGAAGATATCCGCTGGCTGTTGAAGCTGACTGCGCCGCGCGTCCACGTCGCAAGCGCCTACCAGTACCGCAGGCTTGAATTGGATCAGGCCGTATTCAAAAGAAGCAATCACATCATCGAGAAAGCATTGCAGGGCGGAAAACAATTGACACGCGATGAATTAGGGTTGGCACTGAAAAAAGGTAGCATCCCCGCGATTGACTTGCGGCTAACTTATATCGTCATGCGCGCCGAATTGGACGGTGTCATTTGCAGCGGTGCGAGACGCGGCAAACAGTTCACCTATGCCCTGCTGGACGGACGCGCACCGAAGGCAAAAACCCTGACGCGCGAGGAAGCATTAGCCGAATTGACCGCACGATATTTTAGGAGTCACGGCCCGGCGGCTTTACAAGATTTCGCTTGGTGGTCGGGACTGATGATGGCGGATGCAAAAGCGGGATTGGAAATGGTCAAGTCGCAATTCACGCACGAAAGCGTGAACGATCAAACATACTGGTTCAGCGAAACAAAGTCAGCCGGAAGAAAAATATCCCCGGCTGTGTGCTTATTACCGAATTACGACGAATATGTCGTTGGATATACCGACCGCAGCGCGATCTTCGATACAGCAAACATCGAGAAGCTGGATTCGCGAGGCAGTCCTTTGATGAACACCATCATCATCAACGGCCAAATCGCGGGCATATGGAAACGAACCCTAAAAGCAAAGACTGTAGAGATTGATCTTGATCCGTTCAAGCCGCTAACGAAAACAGAAAAGCAGAGTTTGATCAAAGCTACTGAACGGTTCGGAAAATTTCTTAAGCTGCACGTCACGGCAAGTTGAATCTGCCAGCCAAAAATCCCGCGTAAATAGTGATCTGTGCAATTACGTGCTTTGCAGTAAAATGGAACGAATAATTTCAATTTACAAAGTTATTATGACAAAAATCCTGATCGTTGATGACGACAAAGAAATCACATCCTTGTATGAAAGCTATCTTTCCTCTGAAGGCTACAAAGTCGTTTCGGTAAACCAAAGCTCGACAGCCGTTCAAACAGCGCTAGAACTCAAACCCGATCTCTTCATTCTCGATTTGATGATGCCCGAACCGGATGGATTCAAAGTTTGCAGAACATTGAGAAAGTTTCCGACTTTCTGGGATACCCCCATTCTCATTGTGACAGCGCTGAACGACGAGGACAGCCGAGTCGTTGCGTTCGGCGCAGGAGCAAACGATTTTTTGTCAAAGCCATTTCGGATTGGCGAATTGGGTATCAGAGTCAAAAAATTACTTGCCCCAAAAAAGACCCTGATGAGTTATGGCTCTACGGAATAAATTCCTGCTCAAGTAACTCACGCAATTTTAAACGATCAGACGGCATTCTAATGGACGCCATCTGATTTATTCACACAACCATCATTTACATACCACGGAGGGAAGCCAACAATTGACTGTATGGAATTACTAACTGAAAAACAAATACATACACCATTAAGACCAGCCAGAAAACAGGAATCGCCCAGCGCGTACGGATGTAGAGTTTCTCGGCTCGATCCTTCTGCTTGGTATTAATATAGACCAGAAGCAATACCGAAACCGCCAGCGAAATAAAGATCACAACATAATTTGCGACCATGAACTTATCTATAAAAGTTAGATACCCCGTATCCGGCACGCTTGCGACCAGCGAAATATGATACAACACGAGCGCCACCAGCGTTGAAGAAACCAGTGCGAGACGTTCTTTCGCATCGTCCACGCGCAACAAATAAGAAAGCAACCCCACCAAAATGATCACCAGCGCCGCA
>DATCTP010000199.1:0-2669 GCA_036567885.1 Anaerolineales bacterium
GAATCGGTCGGCGTACTTTTGATAGAAGGCATACAAATCGTTGTAATATTGAGTTGGGTCTGAATCGTTGGAATGCTGGTCTATCTTTTGCCATTCGCTGGCGATAGGTGCCCAGAAGTGATTGTAGAATTGATCGATGTAGGAATTCGGTTTGCTGCAACCTTCGCCGGTAAAATACGTGGGACAAGCTGCGACCTCCTGATTATAAAGTGTGTCGTTGTTCGGGTCGTTGAACACTTTGATATCAGGCGGCACCTGCTGCGAATTCAGCGTTAGCAAATGACCGTCCTCATGAACAATGGTAAACGCCAGTTCATTCTTATCCTGCAAGTCCTCGATGTCCATTTCCATGATCCATTGGGTGGGATTGGCATCCGTCTGCTCCACGGCGGCAAGGACATTGCCGGGTCCATCGGTGAAGACCATATATTCCGAAACCATTTGCCGATCTTGCAATGGAATCAGCGTGGTAAAAAAATGCCAGGCTTGTTCTTGTGATGTTGTATTCTGCTGGTCTTTTTTAAATTTGTTTGAAACCTTTTCATATGCTGGATCGCTGATCTGGTTGCCGTTGACCTGATAGATTACCAGCGTGATCGTATCTGGATTACTATCCGAACTGCTGTTTCCGCCGCTTGAATTGCCAGCGGAATTATCGGGACCATAAACGCTTCCCTGATTGGCTTGCATGATAGCCGCCGTTGTATTGGGACAATACGCAGAAGTCGAAGTCGGAGGAAGTGAAGTTGGCGGGATGTGAAATACAAAAGGCGTGCTGGTTGATGAATCCACTAAAGATGTATTGGATTCATTGGTGTTAAGTGTGGAAGAGAAATAATATGCCAGCCCTGTGACACAGCATAATGCCAATGTACAAAGAAACAGGGATCCAGCTCCAATCAATATGCTTCGGATTTTCATTGCTTCTCCAAAATTTCGGCAAGCATACCATGAATTTTTTAACCATTTCTGGTCAAGTGTAATAACTTTCCCCGTCTCCGCATGATCTATTCGATATGATGATTATTCTGCGTTTATCGTTTCCAGTTTAAAAACCGGATACTTCGATGATATTTTTTCAAACTCTGAGATTGGCGCATCTTTACTTATTGGTATATGCGGACGCGCTCCGGGCGCAATTTGCAAATACTCTTTCAAGATCGGCGCTCTTTGTTCAACGGCGATTTCTTTCAAAAGCACTTGCTCATTAGCTCCATGTCGAAGCATTGCTTTACCATTTGCTGCTTTTACATTGAGTACCCAATTCGCACGCTTACCCAACATGGATACCAGATATCTTTCCCCATTCATCATCACCATCACCAACGGGAAACTTATCTTTTTACCTGATTGTCTTCCCACCACTTCTAAAGTGACAGAGTAATTGGGAAGTAAACCGAGCAAGTTAAATATAGCGCCGCCTTTATTCATTATTTTGGCTAATGGGCTTGGATGACCGCCGCGATATAACCATCTCAAGAAAGCACTATGAACGTCTAATATCATCTTTCATCCCATTTCTTGTAAATCTTTTCAAACGGATCGCGCAAGGCATTGCCGAGGATTTTCTCTGCCATGCCCTGTGTTGGAAGCACATCGCCATCCGGTTCGACGTACAGCCAGGTCTTTCCCGCGCCAACCAGAACTTCATCTTCGACCGTTTGATGCGCGACCGGATTCTCCGCCGAATACGGAACCGGCAAATCCCAGCGCAGCGTGAGTCCCAGCGATGCGGCGGTGTTATGTAAGTTGTGCATTTCATTGTGCAAAGATTCATCCGACGCGCTCAACGACAAACTTTTGAGTCCGAGTCCGGATAATCGGCTCAATGTTTCTTTCGCGCTTTGGATGTTTTGCGAAGTCAACGTGAAATGGACGGTGACAAAAACATCTTCAGCTACGATGGTTTCGAGCGCTTTCCACGAATCATTCATATCGGGTTGAAGCAGGAAGAGAATGTGGTCAAGCCCGGTCTTCAACAGTAGTTCAAGATAATTTTTATCAGCGAGCTTCAAGCCATCGGTCAGCAATCCGCAAACCTGACCATTCTTCTCAGCGCGTGCAATCAGATCAACCAAATCATTGCGCAGAGTTGCTTCGCCGCCGGTGAAGGTGACGTGCGGGATTCCAAATTGCCAGGCTTTGTCGAGGATGGTGAACCATTCGTCGGTGGTTAGTTCACGGTCCACGCGTTTAACGGGGGCGTAATCGGCTTGAGGCCCGCCGGGCAAACGATAGGTCAGCGCGCAGTCGAGTCGAAGCGGAGCGCTGAGATCGGTTGAATGCGGCGCAACCCGCTCAAAGTCGAGATACGATTCGGGATCCAAATCCGTCGCGGTCGCCAATCTTTGAATCCGCGCCGCGAAATCTGTGTAATCCTCCAATGCGGTCGTCCGATTGATGCGGTAACGCGAGGCGATTTCTTTTGCGGCTTTATCCGGATCGGTGCCTTTGATGAAGTGATACGCATATTCCGCGGCGGTGGGATTGAGATGCAAAACGGTGGCGGCATTGACTACCAGCACGCCGGAGCCATCCGGCTGCAACCGCAAATGAATCCGATACGGCGTTGGCTCACCGGGCGCAGATTGCTTGTGATACATTCCGGATTGGACCGGCTGAACTTTGGTAAAGAATTTTTTCATGGCGCTCTCCATCACAATTTTTTA
>DATCTP010000200.1:0-3883 GCA_036567885.1 Anaerolineales bacterium
ACGGTTTCCGCGAATAATGACCAGACACAACAGGTCATCACTGCCTTGAAAAATTCCGGTGTGGATCCAAAAGATATTCGTACCACCAATTTCAGTATTTACCCCAACACGCAATACGATCAACAGACTGGCAAGCCTGCAAGCACAACCTATGTTGTGGACAATACGGTTTACGTGACCGTCCATCAATTGGATAAGCTCGGCGATCTGTTGGATGCAACCGTACAAGCGGGAGCGAATAGTGTCAACAATATTCAATTCGATGTTGCCGATAAAAGTTCTGCAATCCAACAGGCGCGCGATCAGGCCGTCAAAGATGCGCAAACTCAGGCACAGCAACTCGCTTCCGCGGCAGGCGTCACACTGGGCGATGTGCAAACCATCAGCTTCACGAATAATATCCCACAGCCGGTAACGGATGTCTTTGGTAAAGGCGGCGGACTCGCCGCAGCGCCAGCCTCCGTGCCAATCAATACCGGTCAATTGACGTTAACGGTTACGGTAGATATGACTTACGAGCTTAAGTAACGCTTCATTTCCTTGACATTGAACTCGAATCCATTATCTGAGCCTTGCTGTCCATTAGACAGCAAGGCTCATTGGTATAATCTCCTAAACATTTTGTCTGCAACACTTAAAGGAGTCGTCATGCTTAAGGTTGGATATATTGGCCTGGGATTGATGGGCAAGTCCATTGCGCGCAATATTTTGAAAGCAGGCTTTCCGCTGGTTGTTCATAATCGTTCGAGAGCTTCAGTAGACGAATTGGTATATGAAGGTGCGACAGCCGCGAACTCACCTGCCGAAGTTGCATCGCAAGTAGATGTGGTTTTTACCAACTTGCCTGATTCGCCCGATGTTGAAAAAGTCGCACTCGGCGAAAAAGGAATCGTTGAAGGCGCACATCAAGGTTTGATCTTCATTGATAATTCCACCATCAAACCTGCGTCGGCGCGCATGATCGCGGAAAAGTTATCAGCCAAAGGTGTGCTCTCGTTGGACGCGCCCGTTTCCGGTGGAGATATCGGTGCGAAGAACGGAACGCTGACCATCATGGTTGGCGGTCCATCGCAAGCAGTTGAAAAAGTCATGCCCATTTTCAATGCAATGGGCAAGACCGTTACGCATGTTGGCGATTCGGGCGCGGGACAAGTCGCGAAAGCTGCAAATCAAATCATGGTCGCGGCGCAGATGGCGGCGATGGGCGAATTGTTGATCTTTGCGCGTAAAGCTGGTGTCGATCCGCAAAAGGTGGTGGATGCGATCAAAGCGGGCGCGGCTCAATGTTGGACGTTGGATGTCAAGCCGCCGCGTTTATTTGCAGGCAATCGCGCGCCGGGCTTCAAAGCTTATATGCAATTGAAGGACATGAGGATTGTGATGGATACGGCGAGTGAATACGGAATGCCATTGCCGTCCGCGACCGAGAACACAAAACTTTTTGAGAAGATGATCGAACTGGGTATGGGGGAACTGGATAACTCTGCGGTGATTGGTGTGATCGAGAAACTGGCTGGCGCGAATTTGCTGGATTGAATTTTATCAAATGGATTCGCAAAAACGTTTTCTGCCGCTGCTTTTTGATTATGCTCTGATCTTTATTGGCGCGATCATACAAGCCATTGCATTGCGCTTGTTCCTTGTCCCGGCGAATCTCGCAAGCGGCGGAGTGAGCGGGATTTCCCAATTGATCAATCATTACACTAATTGGCCCATCGGGTTGATGGTTTTGATCGGGAATATTCCGTTGTTCATGATCGGCTGGCGCTTCCTCGGCGGACGGCGCTTTGCGCTTCGCACCGCGTTCGCCGTGATAATTTATTCCGTTTTCGTGGATTTGATTCCACGCCTGAATATTTTCCCGGCGCGAGGCTTGACCGATGATATCTTTTTGAATTCGCTTTACGGAGCCGTGATCAGCGGCATGGGATACGGATTGGTGTATCGGGCGCGTGGGGCAAGCGGCGGCTCCGATGTTCTTGCCCGCATCCTTAATCACTATCGCAGTGTTCCGATGACGCAAAGTTATTTGATGGTGGATTCCGCCGTGATCCTCGCGGCAGGATTTGTCTTCGGTTGGAAGCAAGCGCTTTATGCGATCATTACGTTATATGTCAGCGGACTCGTTTCGGAAACAATTCTCGAAGGTCCGGGAATGGTGCGGACGGCATTGATCGTTAGTAATCATCCCGATGAGATTGCTCAACGCGTGCTTGTGGATATGGAACGCGGCATGACGATCCTGCAAGGCAAAGGCGCATACACCGGCGCGGATCGTCCCGTTTTATATTGTGTGGTAAGCCGCTCGGAAGTTTCTCAATTGAAAGCGATTCTTCAAGAAGTGGATCCGCAGGCTTTCATGGTGATCGGTCAAGCGCATGAAGCAGTGGGTGAGGGATTCAAACCACTTATCAAATAATTAATCATAAAGGACACCAAGGACACAAAAAAGAAAGAATCTCTGCGATCTCTGTGGTGAAATTAACTTCCTTTTGCTTTTTTCCAAATTTGATAAAGGCTTAATCGTTTATTTTCACCGTCGGAATAAAACGCTTCGATGATATCGAATCCGCTGGCTTTGGCTAAGTCCGCCAGTTCCGATTCATCGAAATGATGCACATAACGCAGACCAGTTCCGCCGCGACGCCAATCGAGCAGATAATCATTTACATCTACATCTGTTTCTTTCAAGCCGACGCTTTCCCACGCCTGAATCCTTGCTTTCAAACGAGGACTGTTCAGAAATTGCCAGTTGGAATGAATAAAGATTCCATCGGGCTTCAATAGTTTACGAATCTTTTGGATGATCTGCAATCGTAGTTCAACGCTTGGGATGTGATGAAGGACAGCAAAAGAAAAAACAATATCAAACATGTCATTGCGAGGGGTGTCTTTCCCCGAAGCAATCTCCTCGTGAATAGCAGATTGCCAATCAGATGAAACCAAATCGGCTTGCATGAATTGAACGGGAAAAGCAAAGGCTTCGCGTTCGGCTTCATCGAGCAGCGGCAGGCTGAAGTCAACGCCGAGATACGTGCCATGATGGCCGCGCCGCGATAACGTTCGCGCCAATTCGCTGTTGCCGCATCCCAAATCCAGAATCGATTCATCGCCGCGCATGGATTCAAGCAGGCGCAATACACCGGTTTGCAGTCGTCCGCGCGTGGCAGAAAAATCGCGTCCGTATTCGGTATAGAAGCGGCGATTCAATTCCAATAGTTGTTGCGCAATAATTGACTTCACGCCATGATTATAACGGGTATAATTTTCGGTCATGCGATCTCCCAAACAAGAGGAATGGGTTTCGACTCACACCATCCGGCCGGAATGGATGATCTTGGCGCGCCAGGCGATTGACGAGATTCGCAATGGCCGCGCCGTCATGGATGCACTCCGACACTATCCATTGCAAGGCGGCGGTTATCTTGGTAAATATGTTTTGGTGGCCGCGTATCATGAGATGGTGCGGGATCATGAAATAAACCCCGATGCGCGTTTGCTTGAAAGTCTGCGGATGAAGCCGATGCGCACGCTCTCGGGCGTGACGACGGTCACGGTTCTGACCAAGCCGTATCCGTGTCCCGGCAAATGTATTTTTTGCCCCACCGATGTGCGGATGCCGAAATCGTATCTCGCCGATGAACCGGGCGCCATGCGCGGACTCGAACATGATTTTGATCCGTACCTGCAAGTAAAGTCGCGCTTGCAAGCGTTGGAATCATTGGGACATCCCACCGATAAAATCGAATTGCTGATTCTCGGCGGCACATGGAGTTCTTATCGGCGGGATTATCAGGAATGGTTCGTGAAGCGTTGCTTCGATGCGATGAATACCCCCGTCCACCTCCCCCAAAATTCTTTGAATTTGGGGGGAGAGAAAGAG
>DATCTP010000201.1:0-8684 GCA_036567885.1 Anaerolineales bacterium
GAAGGGTATGCTTGTTCCGGCGCCTGCTCATACTCAACAGTGTACAATTTCTACTGCATCTTTGACAAGAGTTTTTCAGCCTGTTTTTTTCAAGACCTTTGACCCTTTACAAAATTATGACTTCTGACGGTAAACAAGTACAGAAAGGTTGTAGAATATACGTTCTAGTATAACATAGGCGGCAGCGAATTGCCGGAGCAGTATAATCCCCCCCAACCTTCTTTGAGAGGACAGCATGAACACACAAATTACCATTATCGGTCTCGGACAAATCGGCGCATCCATTGGTATGGCGTTAAAAGAGAATAAAAATATCAAACGGGTCGGTTGTGATAAAGATACGGCGGTTGCCAAAGCCGCTCAAAGTTTGGAAGCAGTGGATGAAATCAAAGGCTTAACCGCGGCGGTGAAGGACGCGGCGATTGTGATCTTGTGTCTGCCGCTCAGTGAAATACATGAGACGCTGAGACAGATCGGTCCCTGGCTTGCGGATAACGCCATTGTGATGGATACCGCGCCGATCAAAAGCGGAGTCAGCGAATGGGTCAAGGGAATCCTCCGTCCCGGCCGCTTCTATATCGGACTGGTGCCGGGTGTCCAATCCCAATACATTGCCTCGCTGGAATTTGGTCTGAATGCCGCCGCGCCCGATCTGTTTCGGCGGGGGATTTTTGCGGTGGATGTTCCTCAAGGCACACCGGAAGAAATCGTGAATCGCGCCTTTGAATTTTGCCATTTAGTCGGTGCGAAGCCGATGTTGGCGGATATGCCCGAAGCCGATGGATGGATGACATCAGTACATGTACTTCCGCAGTTGATTGTGGCGGCGTTGCTCAATGCCACGATCGGTCAGCCAGGGTGGCAGGAAGCGCGCAAATTTGCCGGTCGTCCGTTTGCCGGCGTGACCAGCGGCATGGCAATCCACGATGACGCCCATTCATTGCGCGAGGCGGTTTTTGCCAATCGGACCGGTACAGTCTACGCGTTGGATACGTTAATGGCAGCGCTCAAAGGCTTGCGCGATGATATTGCGCAAGGCAACGATGAAGGCGTTTCAGAACGTTTGATTGATGCGGTAAAAGACCGCGAAGCGTGGCTCGATGAACGCGGTGAAGCCATTTGGCTGAAAGAGGGTGGCGATCTGGAAGTTGCGCCCGGCTTTGGTCGGCGCGTCGGGCAGACGATATTTGGAAGCACCGTCTTCGAGCGGAACGCAAAACCGAAAAAGAAGAAATAATTGTGGATGTCATTGCGAGGGCGTTCTTCCCGAAGCAATCTCCTGTTTATGTTTAGTAAGAGATGGCTTCGCTTACACTCGCAGTGACAATTCACAAGAAAACAATCTTCTCATGCAGTGCTATTGCTACATCGTTGAATGTTCAGATGGGACGTTTTACACTGGCTGGACAACGGATCCCGAACGCCGCGTGAAAACGCATAACGCCGGACGCGGCGCGCGTTACACAAAAATTCGACGTCCCGTTAAATTGGTTTACGTTGAAACTCAACCAGACCGGGTCAGCGCCATGAAACGCGAACGCGCCATCAAAGCGATGACGCGTGAGAAAAAAAGAAAATTGATTCAAAATAAATAAAGGCGGATTGCATCCGCCTTTATTTATTAATTTAATTCTTGGACTTAATCCTTGCCGCGTTTACTGAGTTGATGATCGAGTTGCAAAACTGCCGTCTCGTGCCGTTCGATCATCTCCAAGCTTGAGACAATCTCTGCCGCGTTCTTCTCTTCCTCAACCTGTTCATTGATGTACCATTGGAGCAGAACCTGCGTGGGATAATCTTTTTCTTTCAGCGCCAATTCATACAAGGTATTGATGAGTCCAGTCACCTTGGCTTCATGCGCGGCCACCTCTTTAAATAATTCCAGATCAGATTTCCAAGTGGCTGGCGGAGCATCAATCACTTTGAGCGAAACCTGTCCGCCGCGCTCGAGCAGGAAATCATAAAACTTCATGGCATGTTCGCGCTCCTCACCTTCCTGAATGCGCATCCAATGAGCGAAACCAGCCAGGTTTTTGCTCTCAAAATATGCCGCCATGGAAAGATACAGGTAAGAGGAGTACAACTCCTTGTTGATTTGTTCATTGATCGCGTCTTGCATTGCTTTGCCAATCATACGTGCCTCCTTTTGGTTTGTACATTTA
The DNA here is from genome assembly GCA_036567885.1 of Anaerolineales bacterium. Lineage (GTDB taxonomy): Bacteria > Chloroflexota > Anaerolineae > Anaerolineales > Villigracilaceae > Fen-1038. The sequence continues at coordinate 2,163 of DATCTP010000201.1, forward strand.
TATTATACAGCAACAGGTTGAAATTATAGCCTTGCGAAAAACATGCTTCCCATTGACAAAGTGCATATCTCGGAAAAGCCAATTCGCATTAACCTTATATTGGCTTATCCGCGATCCTTTAACCAATCCAACAATTTCTTCGTTGACCAGCAATTGATAACATCTTCCTTCGTTAGCCAGGCGCGACGCGCAATCGCCACGCCATAAAATAACATATCGAGGTCGGCTTCGGAATGCGAGTCAGTGTTGATGCTGATCGGGATGCCTAACTCTTTAGCGCGGCGGGCAAACACATCGTCCAGGTCGAGGCGATACGGACTGGCATTGATCTCCAATGCAACTCCGGTTTCAGCCGCGGCATTGAACACTGCATCCATATCGAGGTCCGCACCTTCGCGGTCGGGAATCAATCTTCCGGTTGGATGACCGATAATATCCACATGCGGATTGCGAATTGCATTGAGCACGCGCTGCGTGACTTTCTCGCGCGGCTGTCGCAATGATGTATGAAGCGAAGCAAGAACCAAATCGAGGCTCGCCAAAAATTTATCGGGATAATCGAGCGTGCCATCGGCTTTGATTTCGACTTCGCTGGCGTGCAAAATCAAAATGCTGTCGCCGAGTTTATCCTGCGTCTTCTTGATTTCCGCGGCTTGCTTTTTGTGATCCTCCATGCTCAGTCCGCCCGTTACGCCGAGGCTCACCGAATGATCGGTGAACGCAATCACTTTGATGCCGCGCTTGGCCGCGGCTTGCGCCATCTCAAGCATCGTCAACTTACCATCGCTCCAATTGGAATGGACTTGCAAATCTGCTTTGATGTCTTTGACTTCGATTAACTTCGGAAGTTTGTTTTGTTTGGCGGCTTGCACTTCGCCGTGGTCTTCACGCAGCTCCGGCGGAATCCACGGCAAGCCAAGCGTTTGATAAACTTCTTCTTCGGTCGCGCAAAAAATTTCCTTTCCACCTTTAACCTTTGCAAATGAATGTTCCGATAACGATAAACCTTTGTCGAGCGCGAGTTGTCGCAACTGCACATTATGATCTTTCGAGCCAGTCGCATATTGCAACGCGGTGCCAAATTTTTCTGGCGGATGCACCCAAACCTGTGCGCGCACGCCATCGCCAAATTCAATCGAAGATTTTGTTTCGCCTTTGCCTAGCACGCGCACCACGCCGGATAGATTCGTGAACGCGTCCATGACTGGCTTTGAATCTTTTGCCGCGACGAGAATATCGAGATCGCCAATCGTTGACCGCATCCTTCGCAAACTTCCGGCGGGTTGCGCTTCGACGACTCCCTTCACCTTTTTGAGTTGAGCGATGATATCGTGTGCGAGCGGATACGCGCGTCCGAGTGGAATCCGCCCTGAGCGGCGCGATAAAGATTCAAGTCCGGCGAGAATCGCTGACTCGGATTTTTCTCCCATGCCTGGAAGGTCGCGCAGTTTCCCGGCTTTTGCGGCCGCTTCGAGTTCCGCGAGAGTCGTGATATTCAACGTTTTCCAGATCAACGCGATCTTCTTCGGACCAAGTCCTGGCACTTGAAGCCAATCTGCTAGTGATGGAGGAACTTCCTTTTTTAGTTTTTCCAAAAATTCGAGTTTGCCGGTGCGGAGCAATTCATCAATTTTTTCAGCGATGGCTTTGCCCACGCCTGGAATTTCTTCGAGCTTGCCTTCCTTCCAATATTCGTTGACGTCGCGTCCAAGTCCCGATAAGTTTTCCGCGGCCTTGCGATAGGCGAGGGTTTTGTAAATGATCTCGCCCTTGATTTCAGATAAATTTGCAATAAGAGTGAACGTATCCGCGAGTTGACGATTGTTCATAACGATAATCCTTTCGTCTCGGTTGTAGTAATTGTAAACCACTCTTAATAAAACTGATATTTGAAACCATCATGTTGAATTGGAGTATAATATGCCCACTTATTTATCTATGGCCCAAAGAATTAATACTGTTAATGGATTGCCAGTATTGGCGAAGGAGGCGAGGCTTCGTACATTTGTTGCTAAGTAATTCCCATCAATAAGTAGAACATCTAAATAGAAATTCAGGTAACAAAATCCAAACACATCTATGTTGTTTGGAGGAGAAATCAAATGTTACAAAAACGCTTAATGGCTGTCTTCGACTTGTATGCCATAGGGTCCCACCAAAGTCGATTGACAAAGTTTGGGTATTATGGTGCGCCTAAACGATCTGGAAGGAATTCCGCAATAAAAGCTACTTTGCTAGAGTTCACATTTGAAATTTCGGTTTTGTAAAGCCAGTTGTATGCTATTATTCGATTGACACTTTCCTAAAACAAGTTATAATTTTTCACTCTTGATATGATGTTCAAATTAAATCTCAAAGGATAGTGCGGATGCCCGATCTATTACTTGATGTGCAAGGGCTCGAAACAACGTTCAAGACTCCGGAAGGGATTGTTCATGCGGTGAATGGTGTCTCCTTTGGGTTGGAAGAAGGAGAGACCTTGGGGGTGGTGGGGGAAAGTGGCTGTGGTAAAAGCGTTACGATGCTTTCAGTTCTACGTCTTATCGCTTCACCGCCGGGAAAGATAGTTTCAGGAAAAGCTTTTTTTGCCGGACAGGATTTGCTTCAGATGTCAAATGAAGATATCCGTCACGTGCGCGGTGCACAAATCAGCATGGTTTTTCAGGATCCAATGACCTCTCTGAATCCTGTGATGACCATTGGCCGCCAGTTGGAAGAGCCGCTCATGCTTCATATAGGCATGAATCGAAATCAAGCCCGTGAACGGGCTGCGGAACTGCTTGGCATGGTGGGAATTCCGAATGCAAAAGAGCGTTTGAACGATTATCCTCATCAATTCTCTGGCGGAATGCGCCAGCGCGTGATGATCGCCATGGCGCTTTCATGCTCGCCACAGGTCTTGATTGCGGATGAGCCTACGACCGCACTGGATGTGACTATTCAGGCACAAATCACGGACTTGGTAAAAAGGTTGCGCGATGAATTGGGTATGGCCATTATTTGGATTACTCATGACCTGGGGATTGTGGCTGGTCTTGCACAACGCGTCATTGTGATGTACGGTGGTTTTATTATCGAGGAAGCACCGGTTCGCGAAATTTATGCGAATCCCCAGCATCCTTACACAGTCGGTTTGCTAGGCAGTCTTCCGCGCGTCGATGAAAAAGAGAGAACCCGTTTATATTCTATTGAGGGCTCACCGCCGGTTCTATATCAGGTACCACATTCCTGCCCTTTTGCCCCTCGCTGTAAGTGGGTTGTTGAACGTTGCTGGAAAGAAAACCCAGTGCTTGAAACTGTGGCGGTTGAACATCGTGTGGCGTGTTGGGTTGATACGAAAACGGGGAGGAGCCGTTCATGAGTGCGGATAATAATACTTCCCTGCTTAAGATCGACAACCTTGTTATGCATTTTCCGATCTATCGCGGTATCATTCGCCGCCAGGTTGGGGCAGTCCATGCGGTGGATGGTATCAGTTTCTCGATCAAGCGAGGCGAGACGCTTGGCTTGGTGGGCGAGTCTGGATGTGGAAAATCAACGACCGGCAGAACTATCTTGCAACTCTACAAGCCTACATCTGGTAGTGTTATCTTTGACGATGTTGATTTGGTTAAACTTAAAGGTGAACATTTGAGGCAAATGCGCCGTAAAATACAGATGATCTTCCAAGATCCTTATGCCAGCCTTAATCCGCGTATGACTGTGGCCGACATCATCGCCGAGCCGCTCATAGTTCACAGTGTGGCCACAGGCAAGGAAATTCAAGAACGCGTCGAACATCTTCTTGATATTGTCAAATTAAATCCATCCTTTGCGAATCGCTATCCCCATGAGTTCTCCGGTGGTCAGCGCCAGCGTATCGGCGTTGCACGTGCTTTGGCTTTGCAGCCATCCTTTATTGTTTGCGATGAACCGATCTCTGCTTTGGATGTTTCGATTCAAGCGCAGGTGATCAATCTGTTGGAAGATCTGCAAAAACAGTTTAACCTGACCTATTTGTTCATCGCACATGATTTGTCGGTGGTGCGTCATATCAGTGATCGTGTGGCTGTGATGTACCTTGGCATTATTGTTGAGCTAGCGGATCGTTCCGAACTGTACAGCACTCCGTTACATCCATATACTCAGGCGTTGTTGTCCGCGGTACCGATCCCCGATCCTGTTGCGGATGCTAAGCGCAAGCGGACCATTCTCGAAGGCGATGTGCCTTCTCCTGTGAATCCTCCGTCCGGTTGCCGTTTCCGAACGCGTTGCCCAATCGCCAAACAAATTTGCGCAGAGCAAACGCCCGAGTTCCGCCAGTTAAAGCCAGACCATTTTGTGGCCTGTCACTTTGCTGATCAGTTTGCAGGTTAAAAGGAGGTGGTCCTAATTAGAAATATATAAATCTACTAAATGCACAATGTACCCCGTATTCACAATTTCAATTACTAACACGAATGTGTGAGGAGAAGAAATATGCGTAAGCTTTTCACTATAGCAAGTTTGTTGATTGCCGCGAGCATGTTGTTGGCAGCCTGCGGCGCGGCTACACCGGCCGCCCCGGCTGCTACATCGGCACCTGCGGCCACATCAGCTGCACCTGCCGCCACGTCGGCACCTGCAGCGCCAACCTTCAAATCGAAGGATCCGACAACTTTCACGGAAGCAACCTTCGGCGATCCGGATACGCTTGATCCGGCTCTCGATTACGAGACGGCCGGTGGCTCTGTCATCCAGAACACCTACGATTCTCTGCTTTTCTATGATGGGAGTCAGCCTGGTAAATTCGTCCCCAATCTGGCAGATTCTTGGACGATCTCTCCGGATGGCAAGACCTATACCTTTACTATCCATAAGGGTGTCACGTTCCATAACGGCGACCCGATGAGTGCTTCGGATGTTGCTTACTCCTTCCAGCGCGGCCTCCTGCAGGGAAATAACGCTTCCCCGCAGTGGTTGCTCTACGAAGCTTTCTTTGGTACTGGTGTGGGTGATATTGCCGATGTGGTCCAGTTTGCTGCTGCGGCCAAGGATCCGACCTCGATTGACTTCTCGAAGGGTCCCATTGACATGAGCAATGTCGATCAGAGCTGGGAGAACGACACCACCAAAGTCGGTGGAGCCGATCCCGCCATCCTGAACGCAGTCTGTGCACGTGTCACATCCCAGATTGTCGCCGATAACACTGCTGGCACCGTTACCTTTAAGCTGATTCAGCCTTGGGGCCCACTGCTTGCTAATATGGCTCAAACTTGGTCTTCTGTTATGGACCAGAAGTGGGTCGCTCAAAAAGGCGGTTGGGATGGCAACTGTGCTGACTGGCAGAAGTATTATGCCTTTACGGATCAAAACGATCCATTGAACAAGATTGAGAATGGTACTGGCCCCTTCAAGTTGGATCATTGGACCCCCGGCCAGGAAGTCGTATTAACCCGCAACGATAACTATTGGCGCACAACACCCGCCTATACGGGTGGCCCCAGCGGGCCCGCCGCCATCAAGACCGTTGTGATCAAGAACGTTAATGAGTGGGGTACGCGCTTCTCGATGTTGCAGGCTGGTGATGCCGATGTTGCGGTTGTTCCACCTGAGAACCGTGCGCAGGTTGATCCTATGGTGGGTGAAATGCAGGTTTGGAATCCCACCACGAATGCCTTTGATCCACCCCAGCAGGTCTGCGGTTATGATTCCACCAAGCAAGGCGCCGCGAAGTTCACGGTTTGCCCTGCCGGTCAAACTGGAACAGGTCCACTTCGCCTCTCCATTGGTCAGCCTGGCCTGCTCCGCACCGATGTGTTCTTCAACTTCAATATTTCCATGACCGGTGGTAGTAACCCCTATATTGGTTCCGGCAAACTGGATGGCAATGGTATTCCGCCAGATTTCTTCAATGATGTAAATGTACGCCAAGGCATGAACTACTGCTTCGATTGGGACACCTTCAATGCTGATGTCTTTAATGGCGAGGCCGTTCAGTCGAAGTCCATTGTTCTGCCCGGCATGCCCGGTTATAGCGACACTGCACCCACTTATAGCTACAGCCCGGATAAATGCAAAGCCGCTTTCCAGGCTTCCACTTTGAAGTCGGCGGATGGCAAGTCCCTCTGGGATACAGGCTTCCGCTTCTCGGCGGTTTACAACCAGGGCAACACCACACGCCAGAAGGTTGCTGAAATTCTAGCAGCCGACCTCAACCAGGTTAACCCCAAGTTCGTGGTTGAGACCGTTGGTTTGCCGTGGCCGGCTTTCCTGGCTGCTCAGCGCCAGAAGCAACTGCCCATGTTCATCAGCGGCTGGCTGGAAGACATTCACGATCCGCATGACTGGTATGTGCCTTATCTGGTTGGTACCTATGGCTCTACCCAGAGTTTACCTGCTGATCAGGTCGCTGCGTACAAGAAGCTCATTTACCAAGGCGTAGCCTTGTCTGATCCTACGGCTCGCGATGCCATCTACGAGCAGTTGAATCAATTGGTCTATAACAATGCGCCGGATATCATTCTATCCTTTGCAACCGGCCATGGTTATCAGCAGCGCTGG